>NZ_JYFT01000076.1:0-80804 GCF_000931385.1 Pseudomonas sp. FeS53a | reverse complement strand
ACGAGGGGGTAAGGGCGGGGTCAGGCGACCTGTTGCTGGTCGGTCAGCTGATGTTCTTCACCGGCGTAATAGGCGCGCACCCGCTTGTCCATCACGGCGCGCCACAGCGGCGGGAACAGCGCCAGGACGATCATCCCGGCATAGCCGTTGGGCAACTGCGGGCTGTCGTCGAAATGGCGCAGCACCTGGTAGCGGCGCTTGGCGTAGGCGTGGTGGTCCGAATGGCGCTGCAGGTGGAAGAGGAACAGGTTGGTGAGCAGGAAGTTGCTGTTCCAGGAATGCGCCGGACTGGTGCGTTCATAGCGGCCGTTGTCCAGTTTGCGGCGGTGCAGGCCGTAGTGCTCCACGTAGTTGACGATCTCCAGCAGTGTAAAGGCCATCGCCGCCTGCACCAGGAAGAACACCCCGCCCAGCCAACCCAGGGCGAGGGTGAAACCCACCAGCATCGCGGCGCTCAGGGCGTACCACCACACCAGCTCGTTGCGCCAGTGCAGCGCCGGCAGCCCCTTGCGCTTGAGGCGCTGGGCCTCCAGGTTCCAGGCGTTGAGGAAGTTGTGCTTATAGGCGTGGGGCAGGAACTGGTAGAGGCTCTGGCCGAAGCGGGCGGAGGAAGCATCCTCCGGGGTGGAGACGTTCACGTGGTGGCCGCGCACGTGCTCCACCTTGAAACCGGCGTAGCACACCGCCGCCAGCAGGATGCCGCCAGCGCTCTGCTCCAGTAGCGGGTCCTTGTGGATCAGTTCGTGGGAGACGGTGATGCCGATGGCGCCCATCACCGTGCCCACCGAGAGCACCCAGCCGAGCTTGCCCACCCAGTTCCAGTCCGGGTGGTGGACGAACACCCAGCCGCTCCAGGCCAGCATCAGCAGCAGCAGCGGCAGGGTCATCAGGCTGAGGAAGCGGTAGTAGCCCTGGCCCTCCATGAACGGCACGTCGTCCGACTCGTCGGGGTTGGCCGGGTCGCGGCCGACGATGAAGTCGAGGAACGGAATCACCCCGAAGACGATGGTGATCACCAGCCAGGGCCAGGCATTGGGGTGGTCGCTGCCCAGCGACCAGTAGTAGCTCATGGGAATGCCGGCCACGGGGATCAGCCAGATCCAGTAGCCGACCTTCTTCAGGGCGATCATCCAGTTGGAGGGCAGGCGTTCGAACATGGTGGGCTCCGTCCGTGCAGGTGGGTGGGTTATTCCAGGATTGTCAGACAATCCTGCGCCCCAACCCGGTGCAGGGCGACCGACCTTTAGGTCTGAATGCCCTCCGTCTGTCACCTTCGACGGGTAACACCCTGTGTTACACTTCGCCCCCTGCCGCGTCCTGCGCAGATCCCTCGTGCATGATCCCTTCCGACCAGCCCGCTGCGCCGGACCCCGAGGGCGCCTGATCGACCCCCACAGCCAAGACCGAAGGAAAACCATGACGTTCAAGGCACCGGACAGCCTCGCCGAACAGATCGCCCACCACCTCGCCGAACGCATCATCCGAGGGGACCTGAAGGCCCGCGAACGCATCCAGGAGCAGAAGGTCACCCAGGCCCTCAACGTCAGCCGCGGGTCGGTGCGCGAAGCGCTGCTGATCCTCCAGCGCCGCCACCTGATCACCATCCTGCCGCACCGTGGCGCCCAGGTGTCCGAGCTCACCCCGCACCATGTGCAGAGCCTCTACGCACTGATGATGGAGATGTACATCCTGCTGGGCTGTGCCGTTGCCCAGCGCTGGAAGAGCGAAGAGGACCTCGCGCCTTTCCTGGCCATCCAGCAGCGCCTGGAACAGAACCTGCAGGACCACGACATCAGCGGCTTCGTCGATTCCAGCTTCAGCATCATGCGCGCGGCCTATGCCTTCGCCGACAACCCCTACCTGGAGGAGACGGTGGAGAACCTGCTGCCGGCCATCAGCCGCACCTACCACCTGGCGCTGGAGCAGCGCAAAGGCGAGATGGCGCAGTTCATGGCCGCCTTCGCTGAGCTGCTCAAGGCAGTGATCGGCCGCGACCTGGCGCGCATCCGCGACGTGCTGGTGGGCTACGGCCAGCACAACTGCCAGCTGGTGCTCGCCGCCCTGGCCGGCCACTGACGCCACTGACCGGGAGAGGCGCCCATGCGGCTCAAGTGCATCAAGCTGGCCGGGTTCAAGTCCTTCGTCGACCCCACCACGGTCAACTTCCCCAGCAACATGTCGGCGGTGGTGGGCCCCAACGGCTGCGGCAAGTCCAACATCATCGACGCCGTGCGCTGGGTGATGGGCGAAAGTTCGGCCAAGAACCTGCGCGGCGAGTCGATGACCGACGTCATCTTCAACGGCTCCAACACCCGCAAGCCGGTGGCCCAGGCCAGCATCGAGCTGATCTTCGACAACTCGGACAACTCCCTGGTGGGCGAATACGCCGCCTTCGCCGAGATTTCCATTCGCCGCCGCGTCAGCCGTGACGGCCAGAACACCTACTTCCTCAACGGCACCAAGTGCCGCCGCCGGGACATCACCGACATCTTCCTCGGCACCGGCCTGGGGCCGCGCAGCTACTCCATCATCGAGCAGGGGATGATCTCCAAGCTCATCGAGGCCAAGCCCGAGGACCTGCGCAATTTCATCGAGGAAGCCGCCGGCATCTCCAAGTACAAGGAGCGCCGCCGCGAGACCGAGAACCGCATCCGTCGCACCCACGAGAACCTGGCGCGCCTGACCGACCTGCGCGAAGAGCTGGAGCGCCAGCTCGACCGCCTGCACCGGCAGGCCCAGGCAGCGGAGA
Source organism: Pseudomonas sp. FeS53a (assembly GCF_000931385.1). NCBI lineage: Bacteria > Pseudomonadati > Pseudomonadota > Gammaproteobacteria > Pseudomonadales > Pseudomonadaceae > Pseudomonas > Pseudomonas sp. FeS53a. The sequence continues at coordinate 78,055 of NZ_JYFT01000076.1, read as the reverse complement.
AGTACCAGGAGTACAAGGCCGAGGAGCGCCAGCTCAAGGCCCAGCTGTCCGCCCTCAAGTGGCAGGCGCTGAACGAGCAGGTGGGCCAGCGCGAAGGCGTGATCGGCAGCCAGGAGGTGGCCTTCGAGGCACTGGTGGCCGAGCAGCGCAACGCCGACGCCGCCATCGAGCGCCTGCGGGACGGCCACCACGAACTGTCCGAGCGCTTCAACCTGGTGCAGGGCCGCTTCTATTCCGTGGGCGGTGACATCGCCCGGGTCGAGCAGAGCATCCAGCACGGCCAGCAGCGCCAGCGGCAACTGCAGGACGACCTGCGCGACGCCGAGCGCGCCCGCCAGGAGACCGAGTCCCACCTGGGGCATGACCGCACCCTGCTGGCGACCCTCGGTGAAGAGATGGACATGCTCATCCCCGAGCAGGAACTCAGCGCCGCCGCCGCCGAAGAGGCCAGTGCCCAGCTGGAAGAGGCCGAGGCCGGCATGCAGGGCTGGCAGGAGCGCTGGGACGGCTTCAACCAGCGCAGCGCCGAGCCCCGCCGCCAGGCCGAAGTGCAGCAGGCGCGCATCCAGCAGCTGGAGCAGAGCCTCGAACGCGTACTGGAGCGCGAACGTCGCCTGGCGGATGAGCGTACCCAACTGGCCGCCGACCCCGAGAGCGCGGCCATCCTCGAATTGAATGAACAGGCCGCCGCTGGCGAGCTGGAGCTGGAAACCCTGCAGGCCGCCGAAGAGGCCCTGGTGGAGCGCCTGGAGCAGCTGCGTGATGAGCTGCAGCGCGCCAGCCAGGCCCAGCAGCAGGCCCAGGGCGAGCTGCAGCGCCTCAACGGCCGCATCGCCTCGCTGGAAGCCCTGCAGCAGGCCGCTCTTGACCCCGGCGCCGGCACGGCGGACTGGCTGCGTGAGCATGGACTCGACCAGCGCCCGCGCCTGGCCGAAGGCCTGCGGGTGGAGGCGGGCTGGGAGCTGGCGGTGGAGACCGTCCTCGGGGCGGACCTGCAGGCCGTGCAGCTGGATGACTTCCAGGGGCTTGACCTGGCGGGCTTCAGCCAGGGTGACCTGCGCCTGGTGGCCGCCGGCCAAGGCGGTGCACGAATCGCCGGTAGCCTGCTGGACAAGGTGGAGTCACGGCTCGATCTGGCCCCCTGGCTCGGCCGTGTGCGCCCGGTGGAGAGCCTGGACGAGGCCCTGGCCGGCCGCGCCGCGCTGGCCGCCGACGAAAGCCTGATCAGCCGCGATGGCTACTGGGTCGGGCGCAACTTCCTCCGTGTCCGTCGCGCCAGCGAAGCGGAAAGCGGCCTGCTGGCCCGTGGCCAGGAGCTGGAGCGCCTGCACGCCGAGCGTGACGAGCGCGAAGCCACCCTGGAGCGCCTCGACGAGGCCCTGCAAGCCCTGCGGGACCAGCAGCGTCAGCAGGAAGAAACCCGTGAACAACAACGCCGCCAGGTGCAGGACGAGGCGCGTCGCCTGTCCGAGGTGAAGGCACGCCTGTCCGCCCAGCAGGCGCGGGTCGAGCAGCTCAATCTGCGTCGCCAGCGCCTGGAGGCGGAGCTGGCCGAACTCGATGAACAGCGTGCCCTGGAGCATGAGCAGCTGGGCGAAGCCCGCCTGGTGCTGCAGGACGCCCTGGACGCCATGGCCACCGACACCGAGCAGCGCGAACGCCTGCTGGCCGAGCGCGATGACCTGCGCGAACGCCTCGACCGCATCCGCCAGGAGGCACGCCAGCACAAGGACCAGGCCCACCAGTTGGCCGTGCGGCTGGGCTCCCTGCGGGCCCAGCATGACTCGACACGCCAGGCCCTGGAGCGACTCAGCCAGCAGTTCGAACGCCTCGAAGAGCGTCGCGAGCAGCTCAGCCTCAACCTGGAGGAGGGCGCCGCCCCGCTGGAAGAGCTGCGCATGAAGCTGGAAGGGCTGCTGGAACGGCGCATGGCGGTGGAAGACGAACTCAAGCTCGCCCGGCTCGCCCTCGAGGATGCCGACCGCGAACTGCGCGACGCCGAGAAGCGCCGCACCCAGGCCGAGCAGCAGTCGCAACTGCTGCGCGGCCAGCTGGAGCAGCAACGCATGGAGTGGCAGGCCCTGACCGTGCGCCGCAAGGCGCTGCAGGACCAGTTGCTGGAGGACGGCTACGACCTGCACGGCGTGCTCGCCACGCTGCCCGAGGGCGCCAGCGAGCCCGCCTGGGACGAGGAGCTGGAGCGACTGGCCGCGCGCATCCAGCGCCTGGGCCCGATCAACCTGGCGGCCATCGACGAATACCAGCAGCAGTCCGAGCGCAAACGCTACCTGGACGCGCAGAACGATGACCTGGTGGAGGCGCTGGACACGCTGGAGAACGTCATTCGCAAGATCGACAAGGAGACCCGCAACCGCTTCAAGGAAACCTTCGACCAGATCAACGCCGGCCTCCAGGCGCTGTTCCCGAAGGTCTTCGGGGGTGGCCACGCCTACCTGGAGCTGACCGGCGAAGACCTGCTGGACACCGGGGTCGCCATCATGGCGCGCCCGCCAGGCAAGAAGAACAGCACCATCCACCTGCTGTCCGGTGGCGAGAAGGCCCTTACCGCGCTGGCGCTGGTGTTCGCCATCTTCCAGCTCAACCCCGCGCCGTTCTGCATGCTCGACGAGGTGGATGCGCCGCTGGACGACGCGAACGTCGGCCGTTATGCACGATTGGTCAAGGAAATGTCGGAGAAGGTCCAGTTCATCTATATCACCCACAACAAGATCGCCATGGAGATGGCCGACCAATTGATGGGCGTGACCATGCACGAGCCGGGATGCTCACGGTTGGTCGCCGTGGATGTCGAGGAGGCGCTTTCCCTCGTAGAGGCCTGACACGCCCGGCCGGCAATGCCGCCCGGGTTGCCCTGCAGGCCTCGTGATCAGAGGTTTCTCTGCTGGGCTGGCCGTGCTAGCTTAATGCCCAATTTTTTTGACACGTGGAAAACGCCATTGGGAACATGGAGTTGGGCGCCACGTTTTCAGAGGACCGGATGTCCTTTCTTCATCACTATCAGAATATTTTTTGACCAGGGGACACAGGATTAATGGAAATCGGTCTGCGCGAGTGGCTGATCGTCATCGGCGTCATCGTAATCGCCGGCATTTTGTTCGATGGCTGGCGCCGCATGAGTGGCGGCAAAGGCAAGCTCAAGTTCAAGCTCGACCGCAGCTTCTCCAACCTTCCCGATGACGGGGAGGACCCCAACCTCCTCGGACCGGCCCGCGTTCGCGAACGTGGGGAGCCCTCGCTGGACGAGGAAGACCTGCCCAGCATGAGCGCCAAGGAACTGAACAAGCGCCGCAACGAGCCACGCCAGGGCGACCTGGCGCTGGACGAGCCGGTGCCGACCCTGCTGACACCCGTCGAAGAGGCCGCAGCGGCCAAGGCGGCGCGCCCGGCCAAGGTCCAGGACCTGCCGCCCGTGGAGGAAGTGCTGGTGATCAACGTGGTCGCCCGCGACGAAGGCGGCTTCAAGGGGCCCGCCCTGCTGCAGAACATCCTCGAGAGCGGCCTGCGTTTCGGCGAGATGGACATCTTCCATCGCCACGAGAGCATGGCCGGCAATGGCGAGGTGCTGTTCTCCATGGCCAACGGCGTCAAGCCCGGCACCTTCGATCTGGACGATATCGACCTGTTCAGCACCCGTGCGGTGAGCTTCTTCCTCGGTCTGCCTGGCCCGCGTCACCCGAAGCAGGCCTTCGACGTGATGGTGGCCGCAGCCCGCAAGCTCTCCCAGGAACTGAACGGCGAGTTGAAGGACGACCAGCGCAGCGTGCTGACCGCCCAGACCATCGAGCATTACCGCCAGCGCATCGTCGAGTTCGAGCGTCGCAGCCTGACCCAGAAGCGCTGAACCGGAAGATCCACCGAAACAGAGCAGCCCAGGCTGCTCTTTTCGTTTGCACGGAAAAGAGCCCCGCATCATGAACGACACCTCAGGCAATGCCGCCCAGCGCATCCAGGCACTGCGTGCCGAACTGGATGAGCACAACTACCGCTACTACGTCCTCGACGAGCCCAGCGTGCCCGACGCCGAGTACGACCGCCTGTTCCGCGAGCTGCAGGCCCTGGAAGCCGAGCACCCGGAACTGGTCACCCCCGATTCGCCCACCCAGCGTGTCGGCGGCGAGGCTCTCAGCGCCTTCGGCGAGGTGCGTCACGAAGTGCCCATGCTGAGCCTGGGCAACGCCTTCGAGGAGGAGGACCTGCTGGCCTTCGATCGCAGCGTGCAGAGCGGCCTCGGCCTGTCCGGCGGTGACCTCTTCGGCGGTGGCGCAGCCGTGGAATACAGCTGTGAACCGAAGCTCGACGGCCTGGCCGTCAGCCTGCTGTACCGCAACGGCGTGCTGGAGCGTGGCGCGACGCGTGGCGACGGCACCACCGGCGAGGACATCAGCGCCAACGTGCGCACCATCCGCAACGTACCGCTCAAGCTGAAGGGCGAGGGCTGGCCGCAGGTGCTGGAGGTACGCGGCGAGGTGTACATGCCCAAGGCCGGCTTCGAGGAGCTCAACGCCCGCCAGACCGAGAGCGGCGGCAAGACCTTCGCCAACCCGCGCAACGCCGCCGCCGGCAGCCTGCGCCAGCTGGACCCGAAGATCACCGCCAGCCGTCCGCTGGAGTTCTGCTGCTACGGCATCGGCCAGGTCAGCGCCGAACTGGCCCCCACCCAGGTGGGCATGCTGGAGCGCCTCAAGGGCTGGGGCATTCCCATCAGCCGCGAGCTGCGCCTGGCCAAGGGCGTCGAGGCCTGCCTGGACTACTACCGCGACATCGGCCAGCGGCGCATGGCGCTGCCTTACGACATCGACGGCGTGGTGTTCAAGGTCAACACCCTGGAGGACCAGCAGCAACTGGGCTTCCGCGCCCGCACCCCGCACTGGGCCATCGCCCACAAGTTCCCCGCCCAGGAGGAGCTGACCGAGCTGCTGGACGTCGAGTTCCAGGTCGGCCGTACCGGTGCGGTGACGCCCGTGGCGCGCCTCAAGCCGGTCAAGGTGGCGGGCGTCACCGTCGCCAATGCCACCCTGCACAACATGGACGAAGTCGCCCGCCTGGGCCTGATGATCGGCGACACCGTCATCATCCGCCGCGCCGGTGACGTGATCCCGCAGGTCATGCAAGTGGTAGCAGAGCGCCGCCCTGCGGATGCCCGTCCGGTGCACGTGCCGGAGCAATGCCCAGTGTGCGGTTCCGCCGTCGAGCGCACCCAACTGGTCAAGCGCGCCAAGGGCAAGGCCACCACCAGCGAAGGCTCGGTGTACCGCTGCGTCGGCCGCCTGGCCTGCGGCGCCCAGCTCAAGCAGGCGATCATCCACTTCGCCTCCCGCCGCGCCATGGACATTGACGGCCTGGGCGACAAGATCGTCGAGCAGCTGGTGGACACCGGCCTGGTGGCGTCGCCCGCCGACCTCTACACCCTCACCTACGAGCAGGTGGTGGAGCTGGAGGGCTTCGCCGACCTGTCGACCCGCAACCTGCTGGCGGCGATCCAGGACAGCGCCAAGCCGACCCTGGCGCGCTTCATCTTCGCCCTCGGCATTCCCGATGTCGGTGAAGAGACCGCCAAGCTGCTGGCTCGCGCCCTCGGCTCGCTGAAGCGCCTGGAACAGGCCCTGCCGGAAGTGCTGACCTACCTGCCCGACGTGGGGCTGGAAGTGGCGTCGGAGATCCACAACTTCTTCGGCGACGACCACAACCGCCAGGTGATTGCCGACCTGCTGGCCCGCGGCGTCGTCCTGCAGGACGAAGGCGAGGTCAGTGCCGAATTCACCGCCTGCGCCTCCCTGGGTGGCTTCCTCGACAAGCTGAACATCCCCGGTATCGCCACCACCGGCGCTGAGAAGCTGGCGGCCCGCTTCGGCAGCCTGCAGGGCGTGATCCAGGCCGATTGGCTGGACCTGCGCCAGGTGGAACGCCTCAACGAAAAGGCCGCCCGCTCCCTGCGCGACTTCTTCGACGAGCCGGCCAACCGCGAGCACGCCCTGCGCATCGAGGCGCAACTGCTGGAGTTCGGCATGCACTGGTCGTGCGAACGCAAGGTGGTGGAAGGGTTGCCCCTGGCCGGGCAGACCTGGGTGCTGACCGGCACGCTGGAGGCCATGAGCCGCGACCAGGCCAAGGACAAGCTGGAAGCCCTGGGTGCCAAGGTCGCGGGCTCAGTGTCGGCGCGTACCCACTGCGTGGTCGCCGGGCCGGGTGCTGGCTCCAAGCTGGCCAAGGCCACCGAACTGGGATTGCGGGTGCTGGACGAGGAGCAATTCCTCGCTGAACTGAAGACCCTCGGCGCCGCGTGAAGGCGCCACACATGAAAAGGCCGGGCTCGATGCCCGGCCTTTTCGTATCAGCCGTTGATGGCGTCGGTCAGGGCCTTGGCCGGCACCAACTTGACCACCTTCTTCGCGGCGATCTCGATGCTCTTGCCGGTCTGCGGGTTGCGGCCGGTGCGCGCCGGGCGTTCGCTGACCTTGAGCTTGCCGATGCCCGGCAGGGTGATCTCATCGCCGTTCTCCAGCGAGTCGCTGACGATCTCGCTCAGTTGCTCCAGCACGGCGCGCACGGTTGCGCGGGTGGCGTCTGTGGCGTCGGCGATGTCGGCGATGAGTTGGTCTTTGGTGAGTGCCATGGGGGTGCTCCGATGAAGATGAAGGCGCCCGGCTCTAAGCGGGGCGGGGGCACGCTAGCACAGATCGGTTTCCCGCGCGTTGCAGGGAGTCGGACTACGCTTGTGCGAATCGCCGCGCCCTGGGGAGAGTCGTCATGCTGCAAGCCTTCGCCGACCTGAGTTTCCGCTGGAAGATCACGTTGCCCATCCTGCTCCTGCTGGTCCTGCTCGCGCTGCTGGGCGGGCTCGGCGTGCAGGGGCTCAACCAGGTGGTCGACTCCAGTGCCCGCCTGACCAATCGCTACCTGCCCGCCGTCAGCCTGTTGCTGAACGCCGACCGCGACCTCTACCAGGCCTTCACCGCCGAGCGCAGCCTGCTGGACGAGAGCTCCGGGGACTTCGTCGCCCAGCTCAAGTCCGACCATGCCGAGAACCTCCAGCAGGCCTACGACCGGGTGCACAAGTACGCCGACCTCAAGCCCGGTGACGAGGCTCGTCAGCTGGTGGCCAGCTTCGACCGTGGGTTTGCCGAGTGGAAGGCCACCTCGCTGAAGGTGGTGGCCCTGTCCTCCAGCGAGCCCGAGGCAGCCAGCCGCCTGAGCTTCGGCGACAGCGAGAAGCAGTTCCAGGCCATGCGCGATGTCATCAACAAGCTGGGTGAACTGGAGGATGCCGAAGCCAACGCCGAGGGCCTGGCGTCGACCGCCCTGGGTCAGCAGCGCAGCCTCCAGCAGGGCGTGATCATGGCCGTTGCCTGCGGCATCTGCCTGCTGCTGGTGCTGGGGTTCCCCACCCTGGTGACCCGCCCGCTGCATCGCCTGCTGGAGCGCATCGAGCAGATCGCCGAGGGCGACGGCGACCTGCGGGTGCGGCTTGAAGTCACCTCGCGGGATGAGCTGGGCAAGCTCAGCCATGCCTTCAACCGCTTCCTCGACAAGCTCCAGCCGTTGATCCGTGAAGTCGGCCGGGTGACCGACGAAGTGGCCAACTCCGCCCGCAGCCTGGCCGGCCTGGCGGCCGCCAATGACCGCCTGATCACCAGCGAGCATGCCGCCGTCGACCAGGTGAGCACCGCTGCCACCGAGATGAGCGCCGCCGTCCACGAGGTGGCCCGCAGCGCACAGAACGCCGCCGACGCCGCCCGCCACGCCGAAAGCCAGTCCCGCGAGGGCGCCCAGGTGGTGGGGGCCACCATCCGTGCCATCCGCCAGCTCGCCCAGGAAGTGGAGAGCGCCTCCACCACCATCGAGACACTGCAGCAGGAGACCGCCAACATCGGTGCGGTGCTCGCTGTCATCAAGGGCATCGCCGACCAGACCAACCTGCTGGCACTGAACGCCGCCATTGAAGCCGCCCGGGCAGGCGAGCAGGGGAGGGGGTTCGCGGTGGTGGCCGATGAGGTCCGCGCACTGGCTGCCCGCACCCAGGACTCCACCAAGGACATCCAGGAAATGATCGCCCGCCTGCAGGTCGGCGTTGAGAATGCCGTGCGGGCCATGCAGGCCGGCAGTCATCAGGCGCGGGACAGCGTCGAGCGCGCCGCCGGGGTGGACCAGGCCCTGAGCGACACCGGCGATTCGGTGCAGCGGATCAACGACATGGCCGCGCAGATCGCCACCGCCTGCGAGGAGCAGAGCAGCGTGACCGAGGAGATCGCCCGCAACATCAGCGACATCCGCAACCTGTCCATGGAGGCCTCGCAGACCTCGGACCAGAGCACCCAGGCCAGCCGGCACCTGTCCGAGCTGTCCAGCGGCCTGGCCAGCCTGGTGGGGCGCTTCCGGGTCTGAACGCAAGTGCTTGTCAGGAAAAGTGATTTCAGCGGTTGTAAGTTTGCCAAGAGCCAGTACAATGGCGCGGCTCGCCGATCTGGCGAGTCGCGTTATGGTGGCCCTGCCGGTCCCCCCGCATTGATCAGCCGTGAACCCGGTCAGGCCCGGAAGGGAGCAGCCGCAGCGGTGACATCGAGTGCCGGGGTGTGGCTGGTGGGGTCGCCTCCTTATTTATCCCCTCGCTTCATCCCCTTCTTTCTGATTTCTCCGCCACGCATTGCGTGAGCACTGCCGTGCCACGTCCCGTCCTTATGGCGTTCCCGTGACCGAAAGAAGTTCGTCACGAGCGTGCATCTCGGGTGCAATTTGCGGGTTGCTCCGCTAGCATTAGCCCCCTCCCGATTCACTGCTGCGACGGTTTTCAATGAGTTATCAGGTTCTTGCGCGCAAATGGCGTCCCCGCTCGTTCCGGGAAATGGTCGGCCAGACCCATGTGCTGAAGGCCCTGATCAACGCCCTGGACAACCAGCGCCTGCACCACGCCTACCTCTTCACCGGTACCCGTGGCGTGGGCAAGACCACCATCGCGCGCATCCTCGCCAAGTGCCTGAACTGCGAGACCGGCATCAGCTCCACGCCCTGCGGCCAGTGCTCGGTCTGCCGTGAGATCGACGAAGGTCGCTTCGTCGACCTGATCGAAGTGGACGCCGCGAGCCGCACCAAGGTCGAGGACACCCGCGAACTGCTGGACAACGTGCAGTACGCGCCGACCCGGGGCCGCTACAAGGTCTACCTGATCGACGAAGTGCACATGCTCTCCACGCACTCGTTCAACGCGCTGCTCAAGACCCTCGAAGAGCCGCCGCCCCATGTGAAGTTCCTGCTGGCCACCACCGACCCGCAGAAGCTGCCCGTCACCATCCTCTCCCGCTGCCTGCAGTTCTCCCTGAAGAACATGCCGCCGGAGCGCGTGGTGGAGCACCTGACCCACGTCCTCACCGCCGAGAGCGTCCCCTTCGAGCCGGACGCGCTGTGGCTGCTGGGCCGCGCCGCTGATGGCTCCATGCGCGATGCCATGAGCCTCACCGACCAGGCCATCGCCTTTGGTGAAGGCAATGTCCTGGCCGCCGACGTGCGCGCCATGCTCGGCACCCTCGACCACGGCCAGGTCTACGGCGTGCTCCACGCGCTGCTGCAGGGCGATGCCCGTGGCGTGCTGGAGGCCATCCGCCACCTTGCCGAGCAGGGCCCGGACTGGAACGGCGTGCTGGCCGAAATCCTCAACGTGCTGCATCGCGTGGCCATCGCCCAGGCCCTACCCGATGCCGTCGACAACGGCCAGGGCGACCGTGACCGCGTGCTGGCACTGGCCGAGGCGCTGCCGGCGGAAGATGTGCAGTTCTACTACCAGATGGGCCTGATCGGACGTCGCGACCTGCCCCTGGCGCCGGACCCGCGCGGCGGCTTCGAGATGGTGCTGCTGCGCATGCTGGCGTTCCGCCCTGCCGATGCCGACGGCGCGCCGAGGGTGGTGCTAAAGGACCCGGGGATCAGCAAGGCCACAGCTGATTCCAGCCAGAACCCCGTGGCCGGAGCCGCCGTTGTGGCTCCGGCGGCCGTCATCCCCGCGCCCGTGCTTCAACCGCCCATGCCGGCCCCTGTCGCCGCGCCCGCTCCGGCGGTCGTGCCGGCCCTGCAGCCGGCGCCGGAACCGGTGGTCGAGGCCGCGCCTGCTGCCGTGGTGCCCGAGCCTGAACCCGAGCCTGTAGCGCCGGTAGAGCCCGGCGTGGCGAGCGAACCGGTCATCGAGCCGGCGCCGCAGCCCGCCGTGGTTGCCGAGCCCCCCGCCGAGGTGCCGGTCGACCTGCCCTGGGAAGAGCCCGCTGCAGCAGCCGCGTCCGTGCAAGTCGCGCAGCCTGCCCCCGAGCCCGAGCCCGAGCCCGAGCCCGAGCCTGTAGCCGAAGCGCCCGTACCGAACGCCGCACCGGCCCCAGACGCCGCAGCGCCGGTGCCCGTCGCCGAAGCCGTGCCGGCGTCCGAAGCGCCCTTCGACGACGAAGAGCCTCCGCCTGGGGACTATGACGACTACTATCAGGCGGACGCCGATTCCATCGCCTACCTCGACGAGCTTCCCGTCGGCGAGCCGGCCGTGGTGGCCGAGCCCGAAGTCCTGCCGGATGTGCAGCCGGCCACTGGCCTGGCCGCCGAATGGCTGGACCTGTTCCCGCGCCTCGGCATCAGCGGCATGACCGGCAACATCGCCGCCAACTGCACCCTGGTGGCCGTGGAGGGCGACACTTGGCGCCTGCACCTGGACCCGGCCCAGAGCGCCCTGTTCAACGCCACCCAGCAACGGCGCATGAACGAGGCCCTCAACCAGTACCACGGCCGCACCCTGACCCTTGAGGTGGAGATCCGCCGCCCCGAGCAGGAAACCCCGGCCCAGGCCGCCGCCCGCAAACGTGCGGCCCGCCAGCGTGACGCCGAAGACTCGATTGCCAGCGACCCGCTGGTGTTGAAGATGATCGAACAGTTCGGGGCCAGCGTGCGCCCGGACACCATTGAACCCCTTGACCGCTGAGGACAACCATCATGATGAAGGGTGGCATGGCAGGCCTGATGAAACAGGCCCAGCAAATGCAGGAAAAGATGCAGAAGATGCAGGAAGAGCTGGCCAACGCCGAAGTGACCGGTCAATCCGGTGCCGGCCTGGTGAGCGTGGTCATGAACGGCCGTCACGACGTCAAGCGCGTGAGCCTGGATGACAGCCTGATGCAGGAAGACAAGGAAATCCTTGAAGACCTGATTGCCGCCGCCGTCAACGACGCCGTGCGCAAGATCGAGCAGAACAGCCAGGAGAAGATGTCCGGCATGACGGCCGGCCTTCAACTGCCGCCCGGCTTCAAGATGCCCTTCTAAAGAGGGCATGCACCCTGACTCGTCGGGGTGCCTTCTGCTTCATACTCCGGTGCCCGTAGCCGTTCACGCCTTGTACTGCATGCCGTCTGATCGCCCCTGGCGACAGCGCGTGGAGTAGAGGTCGGAAGCGAGCAGGGCACCGGAGTCCGTTCTACCCCCCAGCCCCCATTTCCGAGACGCCCCATGAGCTTCAGTCCGCTGATCCGCCAACTGATCGACGCCCTCCGCATCCTGCCCGGTGTAGGCCAGAAGACGGCCCAGCGCATGGCGCTGCAGTTGCTGGAGCGTGACCGCAGCGGCGGCCTGCGCCTGGCCCAGGCACTTACCGCCGCAATGGAAGGCGTCGGGCATTGCAAGCAATGCCGCACCCTCAGTGAGGACGACCTCTGCCCGCAGTGCGCCGATCCGCGTCGCGACGACTCGCTGCTGTGCGTGGTGGAAGGGCCGCTGGACGTGTTCGCCGTGGAGCAGACTGGCTATCGCGGCCGTTTCTTCGTGCTCAAGGGGCACCTCTCGCCCCTGGATGGCCTGGGCCCGGAGGCCATCGGCATTCCCGAGCTGATGGAGCGGATCGAGGCCGGCGCCTTCAGCGAAGTGATCCTCGCCACCAACCCGACCGTGGAAGGGGAGGCGACCGCCCACTACATCGCCCAATTGCTGGCACCCAAGGGCCTGGTGGCCTCGCGCATCGCCCACGGCGTACCGCTGGGTGGCGAGCTGGAACTGGTGGACGGCGGCACCCTGACCCACGCCCTGGCCGGCCGCCGCCCCATCGGCCTCTGATCGCTCTTCCGTAGCCCGGGCTTCAGCCCGGGACAGCATCGGCAACGCATCGACCTACCGGCTACCCCAGCGCAGCCAAGGCTTCCAGCGCCTTGTCATCCATCCCGTAGGCAATCCACTTGCTGTCGGGGCGACCGCCCAGGCGTTGATAGAAGCGCGCGGCACCTCGGTTGCCCACCAGTACATCCCACTTCAGGCGTCCCGCGCCGCGAGTTCGCGCCCAGCGCGCCACGGCGGCCATCAGGCGCTGCCCCTGACCCTGGCCACGCGCGTCCGGCACCAGGTACAGCTCCTTGAGCCGCACCGTCGGGCGCAAGTCGTAGGTGAAGATGATCTCCTGGGCCACGGCATAGCCGAGCAGTCGGCCCGAGGTCTCCGCCACGAAGACCTGGCACTGAGGCTCCGGACCGAAGGCGCGGGCCAGCAGTTGCGCCTCGCTCACCGCGAACTCCTCCAGGTACGCCTCGAAAAACGCCAGCTCGCGCATCAGCGGGAGGAGGGCGGGCACGTCCTCGGCCCGCGCCTCGCGTACGGATGGGCTCAACATGCGCACGAGATGGCCGGGTGGGCTGCCTGCTGGCTTTGCGCGCCGCTCAGGCTCAGGCCCTCGTCCAGCCAGCCGGTGACGCCGCCGAGCATCTCCTTCACCGCGAAACCCAGCCCGGCCAGGCGCACGGCCGCGCGATGTACGCCGTTGCAGTGAGGGCCGGCGCAGTAGACGACGAACAGCGTGTCACGCGGGTAGCCGGCCATGAACTCGGCGGTCATCAGCCGATGGGGGATGTTGATCGCGCCCGGCACATGGCCGGCGGCATAGGCCGCCTCGCTGCGCACGTCGACCAGTACGTAGTCCACGTCACCGGCCTGCTGGCTGGCATGTACGTCCGAGCAATCGGTCTCGAAGGCCAGGCGTTGGGCGAAATGGGCGAGGGCGGCTTCCGGGTGGGCAGCGGGATGCTGGCGAACGAGGCTGGGCATGGTGGTTCTCCGTCGGTTAGGGGATGGCGCCACTGTATCCAGCGCGTTTTCTTCCCTAAAGTGGCGGGCGAGACAGTAACTGGTAAGTTTCCGCCAAATGCACGACGACCCCGGCCTGGTGGCCATCCTCGCCTATGACGGCCTCTGCACCTTCGAATTCGGCATTGCCGTGGAGATCTTCGGCCTGCCACGGCCTGAGTTCGATTTCCCCTGGTATCGCCACTGCATCGTCGGCCTGGACGACGGCCCCATGCGCGCCATGGGCGGCATCCAGGTGCTGGCCGATGGCGGCCTGGAGCGCCTGGCCGAGGCCCGGACCATTGTCATTCCCGGCTGGCGTGACCGCGCCGAGGTGCCCCCGGAGCGGCTGCTGGCAGCCCTGCGCGACGCCCATGCCCGTGGGGCACGGCTGGTGTCCATCTGCTCCGGCGTTTTCGTCCTCGCCGCCAGCGGCCTGCTGGACGGCCAGCGCGCCACCACCCACTGGCGCTACACCGACGAACTGGCGCAGCGCTTCTCGGCCATCGAGGTGGACCCGGACGTGCTCTACGTGGATGCCGGCCCGCTCATCACGTCGGCCGGCAGCGCCGCCGGCATCGACGCCTGCCTGCACCTGGTGGCGCGGGACTTCGGCACCCAGGTGGCCAACACTGTGGCCCGGCGCCTGGTCATGTCGCCCCAGCGGGCCGGCGGCCAGGCGCAATTCATTCCCGCCCCGGTGGCGCAGGCACCGCGCAATGACTTGTCCGCCCTGATGCAGTGGGCCCGTCAGCACCTGCACGAGCCCCTGGGGGTGAGCCAACTGGCCCGCCGCGTGGCCATGAGCGAACGCACCTTCCTGCGACGTTTCAGCGAAGCCACCGGCATGACCCCCAAGGCCTGGCTGCAGCACGAGCGCCTGGCCCGCGCCCGCGAACTGCTGGAAAGCACAGCCGACGGCAGCGAGCGCATCGCCGAACGGTGCGGCTTCCGCTCGGTGGAGAGCTTCCGCGTGGCCTTCCGCAACGCCGTCGGGCTGCCGCCTTCGGCCTACCGTGAGCGCTTCGGCGCGGCGCATACGTCCTGATCGATGGCGCAACTCCCGCCTTGAAAACCAAGCAAGCGCTCGGTAAGTTTTCCTGACTTTCGCCAGGGAGCTACGCCATGCCGGCCTGCCAGGAATACTTCGACGAATCCCATCAACTGGTGCGTGATTCGGTTCGCCGCTTCGTCGAGCGGGAAATCCTCCCCCATATCGACGACTGGGAAGAGGCCGAATCCTTCCCCCGCGAGCTCTACCTCAAGGCCGGTGCCGCCGGCATCCTCGGCATCGGCTACCCCGAGCAATACGGCGGCAGCCACGAGGGCGACCTGTTCGCCAAGGTGGCGGCCAGCGAAGAGCTGATGCGCAGCGGCTCCGGCGGCCTGGTGGCCGGGCTCGGCTCCCTCGACATCGGCCTGCCGCCCCTGGTCAAGTGGGGCCGCCCCGAGCTTCGCGAGCGCATCGCCCCGCAGGTGCTGGCCGGTGAGAAGATCATGGCGCTGGCCGTCACCGAGCCCTCCGGTGGCTCCGACGTGGCCAACCTGAAGACTCGCGCGGTGCGCGAGGGGGACTTCTACCGCGTCAACGGCAGCAAAACCTTCATCACCAGCGGCGTGCGCGCCGACTACTACACCGTGGCGGTGCGCACCGGCGGTGACGGCTTCGGCGGCGTCAGCCTGCTGCTGATCGAAAAGGGCACCCCCGGCTTCAGCGTCGGGCGCCAACTGAAGAAGATGGGCTGGTGGGCCTCCGACACCGCCGAGCTGTTCTTCGAGGACTGCCTCGTCCCGGTGGGCAACCTCATCGGCGTCGAGAACATGGGCTTCGCCTGCATCATGGCCAACTTCCAGTCCGAGCGGCTGGCCCTGGCCATCATGGCCAACATGACCGCCCAGATGGCCCTGGAAGAAGCCGAGCGCTGGGCCCGCGAGCGGCAGGCCTTCGGCAAGCCCATCGGCAAGTTCCAGGTGCTCAAGCATCGCCTGGCGGAAATGGCCACCCAGGTCGAGGTCTCCCGCGAGTTCACCTACCGCCAGGCGGCGAAGATGGCCGCCGGCAAGAGCGTGATCAAGGAAATCTCCATGGCCAAGAACTTCGCCACCGACGTGGCGGACCGGGTCACCTACGACGCCGTGCAACTGCTCGGCGGCATGGGCTACATGCGCGAGAGCCTGGTGGAGCGGCTCTACCGCGACAACCGCATCCTCTCCATCGGCGGCGGCTCGCGGGAAATCATGAACGAGATCATCAGCAAGCAGATGGGGCTCTGAACCGCCCGGTTGCCGCCAGGCACCGGGCTCCACCCTCAGGGGATGAAAGCGCAGAGGCCTTTCAGCGCCCCATGCGCTCCAGGGCTTCGTCCGCCAGCACCCGAGTCAGCTCGCCCGCCGGCAGGTGCTTCGACAGCGCCGCCGCCTGGCCCGACCACAGCGACATGAAATCATCGGCACCCGCCGCCTCGGCCTTGGCCCGTAACGGGGCCAGCGCACCGCCCGCCAGCGGAAAGGCCGGCGCCAGGTCGCTCAACGGCCCCACTTCACGCATCACCCGATTGAGAATCCCCCGCGCCGGGCGCCCGGTGAACAGGTTGGTGATGGCCGTACCGTCGTCCCGGCTCTGCGCCAGCGCTTGGCGGTGCAGGGCTGGCAGGCGCGCCTCCGGGGTGAACAGGTAGGCCGTGCCCAATTGCACCGCCGCCGCCCCCAGCGCGAAAGCTGCCGCGATGCCGCGTGCATCGGCGATTCCACCGGCCGCAATCACCGGTACCCGCACCGCATCCACCACCTGGGGCAGCAACGCGAAGGTGCCCACCTGGGTGTCCACCCGCGTATCGAGGAACAGCCCGCGATGACCGCCAGCCTCCGCGCCCTGGGCAATGATCGCGTCGCAACCCCTGGCCTCCAGCCAGCGGGCCTCGGCCACCTTGGTGGCCGACGAAATCACCTTCGCCCCGGTCGCCTTCACCCGCTCCACCAGCGCTGCCTCCGGCAGGCCGAAGTGGAAGCTCACCACCTCCGGGCGCAATGCCTCCACCAACTCGCAGAGTGCTTCATCGAACGGCGCGCGGTTGGACAGCGGCACCGGCTCGGCCGGGTCCAGGCCGAGTTCCAGGTAGTAGGGCTCCAGGCGCTGCTTCCAGGCCGCCAGGCTGACCTCGTCCGGCACCGGCGCCGAGTGGGCGAAGAAGTTCAGGTTGATCGGCGCCGCAGTCCCTTCGCGAATCCGCCCGACTTCCTGGCGGATCTGCTCGGTACTCAGCATCGCGCAGGGCAGCGAACCCAAGCCACCGGCCTGCGCCACCGCCACCACCATCTCCGCATACGACGGCCCCGCCATTGGCGCCTGGATGATGGGCAGTTCGATGCCGAACAGATCCTGGATACGGGTATCGGGCCAACGGGACATGGCAGCGCTCCTGGCAGGGGAAAGGGCGACAGGATACTGCCAAATGCAGCGCGGCAGAGCGGCTCTAGCATCGTGCGGGTGCGACAGGTGGCCACGTTTCCGGAGCTATGCAGGCATTTTGCCTACGACTGTCTACAGTCTTTCTTGGGTACCTACGCCGTATCCGACCCCAGTGCAAGGCCTCGGGATGTGCCCTTGTGCGGGGAGTTCCGCTCCACCGTTCAGCAGGGAAGGCCGATGAACAGCACGTCTTTCAGCATCGATGCAGACAGTTTCCGCCGCATTCTCACCCGCAACGTGGCATTGCCCCTGGGCGTTGGCGTCCTGGGCGTGGTGCTGTTCGTCGGGCTGATCGGCTACCTGCTGTATGTGCTCAATTGGGTCGAGCACACCGACCAGGTGATCGCCCGCAGCAACGAGAGCCTGCGCCAGTCGGTGGAGTGCGAGTCCAGCTTCAGGGGGTTCCTGCTGTCCGGGGAGGAAGAGTTCCTCGAAGGCTACCGGGAAACGGCCCCGCGTCTGCTGGCCGGGCTGCAGGCGCTGCGTGAGCTGATCCACGACAACCCCGTCCAGAGCGAGCGACTGGCGCGCATCGAGGCTGCCCAGACGCGCTGGCTGCAGATGACCGAACCTCTGATCGAAGCGCGGCGTGCCAACCAGGACATCAGCGCGTTCATCCGCGAGAAGCAGGGCAAGCGGCAGATGGACGAGGTGCGCCAGGGCTTCGTGGCCCTGGTTGCCACCGAAGAGCAACTGCGCCACGAGCGCAGCGAGCGGGCCAACCGGGCGGTGGTGCTGATCATCGGCCTGCTGGTGGTCATGCAACTGGGCGGCAGCGGAGCGCTGGCGATCTTCGGCCGGCGCGAGCTGATCGGCCTCTCGACCAACTACAACCGCATCCTCGACCAGCAGTCACGCTTCACTGAGCAGCTGCAGGCCCAGGCCTGGCTGCGGGAAGGGCAGTCGCAACTGGCCGAACAACTGATCGGCCAGCAGACCCCGGCGCTGATCGGTCGCGCCGTGCTGGATTTCCTCGCCGGTTACCTGGAGGTCGCCGTGGGTGCCCTCTATGTGCGCGAGGGCGAAGGGCGGCTGCGGCGCGTGGCTGACTATGGCTTCGCACCCGGGCAGCAGGCCCGCGACCAGGTCTTCGAGGACGGCGCCAGCCTGCTCGGCCAGGTGCTGCGGTCCCGCGAGGTGCGGGTCATGGAGGGGCTTCCCCCGTCCTACCTGCGGGTCAACTCCGGGTTGGGCGATACCGATCCGCTGACGGTGATCCTGTCGCCGACCCGAAGCGATGGGCAGGTCAACGGCGTGCTGGAACTGGCTTTCCTGCGGCCCCTGTCACCCCGCGACCGACAGTTGCTCGAAGCCGTTGCCGAGAGCCTGGGCACCTCCATCGAGGCGGCCCGCTACCGCCAGCGTCTGCACGACATGCTCACCGAGACCCAGCAGCTCAACGAAGAGTTGCAGGTGCAGCAGGAGGAGCTGCGCGTCGCCAACGAGGAGCTGGAAGACCAGGCCCGGGTGATCCGCGACTCCCAGGCCAACCTGGAGACCCAGCAGGCCGAACTGGAGCAGACCAACGAACAGTTGAGCGAGAAGACCCGCCGCCTGGAAGACCAGCGCGACCTGCTGGACGAGCGCAACCACGCCCTCGACCAGGCCCGGTGCGAGCTGGAGGCGCGTGCCGAGGAACTGCAGCGGGCCAGCCGCTACAAGTCCGAGTTCCTCGCCAACATGTCCCACGAGCTGCGCACCCCGCTGAACAGCTCGCTGATCCTCTCCAAGCTGCTGGCGGAGAACCGCAAGGGCAACCTCGACCCGCAGCAGGTGCATTACGCCGAGCTGATCAACAAGTCCGGCAACGAGTTGCTGCGGCTGATCAGCGACATCCTCGACATCTCCAAGGTGGAGGCCGGCCGCCTGGAGGTGCACCCCGAGGACACCGACGTTGCGCAACTGGTGGACGGGCTGCGCGCTCTGTTCCAGCCCCAGGCCGACGACAAGGGGCTGGCGTTCGACGTGCAGGTTGAGCCCGACGCCCCAGCACGGCTCTACACCGACGGCCAGCGAGCCGGGCAGATCCTGCGCAACCTGCTGTCCAACGCCGTCAAGTTCACCGCCAGCGGTCGCATCGGCCTCAAGGTCCGCGCCGCCAGCGGCGGCATCGCCTTCGAGGTCAGCGACTCCGGCATCGGCATCAGCGACGAGCAGATGGGCATCATCTTCGAGCCCTTCCGCCAGGTGGACGGCACCACCAACCGACGCTTCGGCGGCACCGGCCTCGGCCTGTCCATCTCCCGCAACCTCGCGGAAATGCTCGGTGGCAGCATCACCGTGCAGAGCCAGCCCGGGTGCGGCAGCTGCTTCACCCTCTGGCTGCCCAGCAACTGCCTTGCCGGGGAGCCGCTGCCGTCCATCGCCCAGGTTCAGCCCGCCGAAGGTGTGCGGGCTGTCGCGCCCGTGGCGTCCGCCAGTGGCCTTCAGGACGACCGCCAGCGGCCCGTCGATGCGCGCCACTGCGTGCTGGTGATCGAGAACGACCCGAAGTTCGCCCGTGACCTCTACGAGCTTGCCCACGAACTGGGCCACCGCTGCCTGGTGGCCGGCAACGCCGAGGAAGGCCTGCGTCTGGCACGGGAGCAGGGGCCCGATGCCGTGCTGCTGGACATGCGCCTGCCGGACGAGTCCGGCCTCGCCGTGCTGCAGACGCTCAAGGAAGATCCCGTCACCCGGCACCTCCCTGTGCACGTGCTCTCCGTCGACGACCGCACCGGTCCGGCGCTGCAGCTGGGGGCCATCGGCCACGCACGCAAGCCTGCCACCCGCGACCAACTGCGCGAAGTCTTCGCCCGCCTGGAGGACAAGCTCACCCAGAAGGTCAAGCACGTCCTGGTGGTGGAGGGCGACGCCAGCCAGCGCGACAGCATCGCCCAGTTGGTGAGCGACGAAGACATCCAGGTCAGCGCCGTCGCCAGCGGTACAGAGGCCCTGGATCGCCTGCGTGGCGGCACGTTCGACTGCATGATCATCGACCTCGCCCTGCCGGACATGCGCGGCAACGAACTGCTGGAGCGCATGGCCGCCGAGGCGCTCGGCAACTTCCCCCCGGTGATCGTCTACACCGCCCGCCAGCTCAGCCTGCGTGAAGAGGAGGAACTGCTGCGCCACTCCCGCTCCATCATCATCAAGGGCGCCTGCTCCCCCGAACGTCTGCTCGACGAGGTCACCCTGTTCCTGCACAAGGTCGAGTCCTCCCTCTCCAGCGACCGCCAGCGCATGTTGCAGAGCGCGCGCAATCGTGACCGCGTGTTCGAGGAACGCACCGTGCTGGTGGTGGACGACGACGTGCGCAACATATTCGCCCTCATCAGCGCCCTGGACGAGAAGGGCGCCCAGGTGGTGACCGCCCGCAACGGCCAGGAAGCCCTGCAGAAACTGGAGGAGAACCCGCAGATCGACCTGGTGCTGATGGACGTGATGATGCCGGTCATGGACGGCTTCGAAGCCACCCGGCGCATCCGCCAGGACCCGCGCTGGAGCCGGTTGCCGATCATCGCCGTCACCGCCAAGGCGATGAAGGACGACCAGGAGCAGTGCATGGGCGCCGGCGCCAGCGACTACCTGGCCAAGCCCATCGACCTGGAGCGGCTGTTCTCGCTGATCCGCGTGTGGCTGCCGAAGCTGGACAGGTTCTGAAGCGCGGCGTTGACCGCCGCGCGGCCGTTTACCCGCGCAGTTCGCGGAGTTCGCTGGTCAGGGTGTCCAGGCGCAGCAGGCGTCCCGTCTGGTCGAACAGACGCCAGTCGTGTGCCTGGGCGCGCACCTGCAGCGGGGCGTCCGCCGGCCAGTCCAGCACGGCGCAGGTCTGCAGCGACTGCTGGCTCACCAGGCGCCACTGCCGGGTGTTGCCCTGGGGGGCGAGGCCGATCAGCAGCCACTCCGGGAGCACCTCCAGGTCCGGCACCGCCACCTGCTCCGGCGTTATATCGGGCAGGGGAATGTCGTATCGCCCACCGGTGCTTTCCATCGTCAGGCTCATCGTGCCGTTGGTGCCGTCCTGGCAGGTGAAGGTCAGCAACCCGCCCAGGGGGTTGGGGATGATGAGTTGGCGCTCCAGGGGGGCGTCCACGGGCCTGCGCTCGGCCAGGCGCCGCGAGGGCAGGGCGTAGCGCCAGAGTACGAGCGATCCGTCTGCGCCGGACACCAGCCATTGCTCGAAGTGCTCGGTGTGGTGGAAGAGGCGGATGTCGCCCTTGAGGTCGCTGACGTGCCAGAGCACGGCGAACGAGCGGTCGACGTCCACGACACGAACGCTGTCCCGCAGGGTGACGGCCCAACTGATGCCGTCGAAGACCGGTGAGTGGGCGTGCAGCTCCAGTACACCCAGGTCCCGTGCCGTGCGCCTGACCAGGTCCAGCTTGGTGATGCGCCAGACCTGGTCGCGGCGTGCCATGGCCAGGGCAACGCGCCGGTTGTGCGCGATGACCAGGCGGTGTGCCGGCTCGGCGAAGCTGAATACTGCGCGCCCGTGGGCATCCAGTACCTGGGCACCGGCTTCCCCGAGGGCCACCAGTGTGCGTTGGTCCTCCAGGGCCACCGCGTCGAGAATCGCCTGTTGCTCGGCGGGGGGCGCCTGCCAATGCAGCGGCGAGGTGACGCGCTGCAAGGGGGTGGCACGCCCTTTGGGAAACCCGCGGGACGGCAGGTCGGCCTGCAGCAGCGTGTCCCGGCTGAGCTTGAGCAGGCTGTCCAGCTCGGACCTGGACAGGTGCGCGCGTTGGGTGGCGTGGTCATCCAGCAAGGCGGGCAGCACCATCCGGGCCAGCAGGGCCAGTGAGCGGTTGTCCCGCGTGTTCCGGTTCTTGGTGCCGACCCACAGTAGGGCGCGGGCCAGGGCCTGGCGATCCCGGAAACGTGCCGGGTCGTCGCGCAGCGCACGCAGGGGGGCGGCGTAGGCCTCCAGGGTGTCCGGCAGCAGGGCGGCGCGGGTCACCAGGGCCTCGGTGCCCAGGCTGCCGCCTGCCGCTTCGGCTTGACTCAGCCAGTGCACCGCACGATCCCGTGCCTCGGGAATCGGCCAGGCCACGTCCACGGCCTTCAACCAGTCGCCGCGCGCCACCAGCATCTCGGCCCATTCCATGCGCAGCCGGTCGGCCACTTGTGGCCACTTGGTCTGCAGCATCTGCACCGCGCTGACGAAGGCGTCGTCACGGCGTGCCACCTGCAGGGCCGTCTTCCAGTCGTCGGCCAGGCAGAAGAGGCGCACGATCCAGTCGGCCGACATGTCCCAGGCCAGTGCCAGCTCGGCGGCCTGGCGGAAGCGTTGGTGGCGCTCCAGGTAGTCCAGTGCCTCCTGCCGCACCTTGAGCAGCTCCGCGAGGATGAACACTGCTTCATCGATGCGCCCCGCACGGTCGAGTTTCTCGAAGTGCTGGCGATAGACCTTGCGCAGGTGGGCCTCCAACTCCTCACCCAGGGAAATGGAGGCCCCGGGGCCCGAGGGGCGCCCCAGGGACAGGTCGTCGCGGCGGTCCGGCGTGCCGAATGCCTGGCCCAGGCTGCCCTGCTCGCCTCCCAGGGGCAGTGCGTGGCGCAGCGCCTCGTCGATGTCGCCCTTCTCGAACAGGTTGAGCATGCGCCGCAGGTAGGCACTCTGGCGGCGGTTGAGCAGTGCACTGAAACGGGAAGTGATGGCCAGGCTGGTGAGCAGGCGACGCCAGCGGCTCGGGGTGGCCGGCGCTTGGCTCCTGCGGAGAGGGAGGGCGCGCGCACTGGCGACCGGCGTGGGGGCTGCCGTCCAGTGCTGGGGCGTGCCGGAGAAGAACCGGCGCAAGGCACCGATGAGCAGCAGGGTGATGACGATCAGCAGGGCGGCCACGAACAGGAGCGCCCCGGGGCCGGATGGATCGTCGGAGTCCTGGGCCAGCGGAGCCGTGCTGGCCGAGGGCGACACGGCGTTCTGGGCCAGGTGCACGGCGTCTGGCAGGTGGCTACCCAGGATCACCACGGCGAACAGCACGATCCAGATGAGCAGGCCCTTGCCGACGCCATCGGAGGTGGTCTGCGCAGCAGCCGGCTTGCCCGACGCACGCGCCGGGGGTTGCTTCGCCAGTGACTGGAGGAAGGCCTCGCGTTGCGGGCTGGGTGGTTTCACCTTGCCCTGGAGGATGGTGTGGATGTCCTTGGCGGGTGGCAGCTCCTCGATCACCAGTGGCGGCAGCGCGTCCCGGCAGTCATGGGTGTCCTGCCAGGGGTGGCCGTCGAGATCGAGGCAGTCCTCCAGCGCCAGGCGTTCGGCCTGATGCAGGTCCAGCGCGGCGACGCGGCCACCCTGTACTAGCCAGAGGTCGGCGGCCGGCAGGGTTGCCTGCTCTTCCTGTGTCAGCTCGGCCGAGCACAGGCCACCGGTCTCCAGGGCCAGCAGCGGCCAGCCCTCCAGCGCGTCACAGTCCTGCACAACGGTCGCGTTGAAGCGCAACAGGTCGCCCTCGGGGAAGCGCCAGGCTGCCGAGCCGGCCCGCCAATGGCGCAGCAACAGCGCCGCACGGACCTCGACCGCCAGCCAGTCGGCAGGCAGCCACAGGCCTGCGACCGGTCGGCGCCCCTTGAGCGAGGGCTGACGAACGTGGGTATCCGGTGCACTCATGGCGTGCCTCCTTGGTCATCTGCCCGGGTGCAGGAGGCTCGCAGGCGCACGACGTGGTGCCGGGTGCAATAGAGCACCAGCTCGCGAGCCTGACTGAGGACCGCCAGCAGGCCGCTGCTGGCACAGACACTCAGCCGCGCAATGGCATCGGGTGTTTCGACGATGCTCCGGAGCGCAGTGCCGTCATACAGGGCAAGGCGCTTGCGATCGCCGGACATCAGCACCAGCAGCAACCCCCTGGCGTCGGGGTCGGCCACCAGGCCCTGGGCACTCCAGCCCGGGGGCACGTCGAGTGTCCAGTTCTCTGCAGCGCCGCCTTGCCGATCCTTGGGGCGACACAGCCGCCAGCGCTCCTGGGGCGTTGCGCTCAGTAGCAGGGCGCATGCCGGGTGGGTGCTTGTGGTGCTGAACCGGGCCATGAAGGCCTTGCTGGCCTCACCCACCTCGCCAAGGCGCAGGGGCGTGCTCACGCGGTGGCCCGACAGCACCTCCTGGAGGATGAAGCGCTGGTCACGCTTGTGCAGGTAATAGAGGCGGCCATCGTCGAGGTGGCTCATGGCGAGCACATCGTCTTCGACGCGTTCCAGAAGCGGCTCCTGGCTGCGGGGGAGGCCTTTCTGGTGGTGCCAGTGCAGAAGTCGCCCCTGGGCATCCAGCAGGTAGAGGCGCTCGCCGTCATGGGCGCTGTCCACCAGGGCGAGGGGCAGCAACCTGGCGGTGCCTGGCGGAGCGCTCAGTACCTCCTGTGGCGGGCGTGTGGCGGTACTCAGGGGCGACAACTGCCAGAAGCGCAGGTTGGGGCCGGCATCCATCACGCCGGCCAGGCTCCGCCCGGTGAATGCCAGGGCCAGCGGCTGCTCCCCCGTGCTCCAGAGGAGCCGGCGGGTCCTGGGTTTCTTCTTGCTCCCCAGGGCCGGCAGCTTGAACACCAGTACGCCGGGCTGATCGAGCAGCGCCAACGCCACCATCTGCCCGGAGCGCGAAATGATCGGTGGCAAGGTCAATGCCACACGCTCCACGTTCAGGGTCTCGGCGTGCCCGGCAGGCACCTGCCCGGCGAGGGCGAACTGCCCTGAAAGCAGGCGCCTGCCAATGGCCGGGCTCGGCAAGGGCAGGCTCAAGGCACGTCGGCTGTTGCCCAGGTGCAGCTCGGCCTCCAGCGCTTCGCCATCCAGACTGGTGGACAGGTGCAGGCGGTGGCTGAAACCGTCATCCGTGGCCTGGGCGCCAATCAGCCAGCATTCGTCCGGCGTTGCGGGTAGCGCGTTGCGCAGGTCGCTCCAGGCGCGCCAGTCATCGGGCTCGGCGGCTTGCCAGCGCCGGGCTTCGAGCAGGCGGGCGAAGTCGACTGCGCCGCGCACGCCATCGATCCAGCCGGGTTGCTGGAGGATGCCCCAGCGCAACTCGCCACCCACGGCCTGGGCACGGCGCGCCAGGAGGATCAGCATCGCAATGTGGGCCAGTCGTGGGGCGCCCAGTTGCCGGGGGCCGGCATCGAACAGGGCAATGATCGTGCGGTTGCCCTGGCAGGCGCGTGCCTCCGAGGCGAGGAACAGGTGCTCGCCGCTGGCGGCACGCCGCAGGAACTCGTCGGGAAATACGTCGGCCAGTAACCACTCGCTGGGTAGCAGGCGCTCATAGGGGCCGCGACGTTGCAGGTCGCCCAGGCCGTCCGGCTCCTTCAGCTCGCCGCTCTGCCGGCGCTGAACCGGCCCCACCAGGTTGTGCAGGCGTTGCGCCAGGTCGGCCAGGGCTTCGGCCAGCTCGCTGTCCAGCTCCTGCAGAGGCTGGCCCCAGTGGGCCAGGGCGTCGGGTAGCTGCAGGCTCATCGGGCCGCCCAATGTTCGGCAATGCGCGCCAGGTGACCTTCGGAAAGCGGCAACTGACGGTCCAGCGGCACCGTCCTGGCCGGCGCGGGCCAGAGCAGCAGCGGGGTGCGGCCGTGGCGCTTGGTGAGGGCACGGGCGAGCAGGTCCAGTGGCGCATCGGGGCACAGCCGGGTTGGCAGCCAGAGTTCGGGGGCGACTTCACAGGGGGCGGCGTAGTCGATGCCATCCACCCAGGGCAGGGCGTCTGCTTCACCGATCACCACCAGCAGGTCATTGGCGGCGGTGGCCTGCAGGCCCGCCAGTTGCTCGGTGGGCAGGGCCAGCAGGCGTGCGTGAAGGCGCCGGGAGGCTTCGCCCCAGGCCACGGCAGCACGGGGTTCCAGAGCCTGGGCGCGGGGTTGCCAGCGCCAGGCCTGTTTCAGGGCGCTCATGCGGGGGTGGCGAGGCGGGCGACCAGGCGCTCGCGCAGCTCGGCCAGCTCCGGCGGCAGGGCATCAGCGAGGAAGTTGGCGTCGATCTCCCGCAGCACTGCTTCCGGGTTCGTCCCCTCGGCCTCGTCCAGGCAGGCGCGGGCTTCTTCGGCCAGGCGGCTGGCTCGCGACAGCGGTTGCAGGGTGGCTTCTTCCACCGCGCTGAAGAGGTTGTCGTTGCTGGCCTGGGCGAACAGCTCGCGCAGGACCTCGCGGGCCTGTTGCTGCATGGCCTGGGTGGGCAGGGCGTAGAGCAGCGGCCAGAGGTCCGCCTCGCTGGCCTGCTGGCGGCCGCCGAGCAGTGCGGCAGCGGCGATCAGCCGTTGCGATTTGACGATGCGCCGGTCGGAAAGCGGGATGCCGGCCTGGCGCAGGCGGCGGATGGCGTCGGCCAGGGCCGGGCGCACGCTGTCGAGGTCGACCTGGCGCAGGGCGCCGCAGAGCGTGTCCAGGTGGCCCAGGTGGTGGGCGTCCAGCACGGGTAGCTGCTCGGCCTTCCAACCCCCGGCGAGCATGGCTTCCAGTTGGTGGTCCGGCACGGTGTCGACGAACAGGTGCAGCAGGAAGCGGTCGGCGAAGGCCGCCAGGGCCTCGTCTTCCGGCAGGCCGTTGGCCGCGCCGACGCAGACCCGCAGTGGGCAGCGCAGCTCGGTGTGGCCACGGCGGAAGCGCCGTTCGTTGAGCACGCCGAGCAGGGTGTTGAGGATGGCGGTGGAGCCGAGGAACACCTCGTCGAGGAAGGCCACGTCGGCTTCCGGCAGCATGCCGCTGACATCGGTTTCCACCGTGCCTTCGCGCAGCTTGCGCAGGTCCACCGGGCCGAACAGCTCGCTGGGCTCGGTGAAGCGCCCGAGCAGGTATTCG
Organism: Pseudomonas sp. FeS53a; assembly: GCF_000931385.1. NCBI lineage: Bacteria > Pseudomonadati > Pseudomonadota > Gammaproteobacteria > Pseudomonadales > Pseudomonadaceae > Pseudomonas > Pseudomonas sp. FeS53a. The sequence goes on along the minus strand of NZ_JYFT01000076.1, from coordinate 51,748 downwards.
AAGTAGCGGCCGCCCAGCACCTGGGCCACCCGCCGCACCACGGCGCTTTTTGCCGTACCGGGCGGGCCGACCACCAGCAGGTGCTCCTGGGCCACGGCGGCGAGGATGATGAGTTCGGCGAGTTGCTCACGGCCGACGAGGCCGGTGGTGGCGGTGCGAATGGCCGAGCGGAGTTCCCTGGCGGCGTGCTGGATGGCGTTCAAAGCGGCGTCTTCCCTGATGGCAAGGCGCGGATTTTGCGCAAATCGACCGGGCTGTCAATGCGCCATGACGCAACCCGTCGGACGGCTCACAAGGAACCGTCCCGGCACCTGCGTTCACTCCCCGGCGGCATCCTCCAGCACCGGCTTGGCCAGGTAGCGCGACAGGGCGTGGGCGATGTTGTTGGGGCGCTGGCCGTCGCCGAACAGCAGTTGCCCGATGCTCAGGCCCAGTTGGCGGTAGCTCTCGAACTGGGCTTCGTCGAAGAACTGGTCGCCGGTGGTCTGGTTGGGGAAGTCCGGGTTGGCGCGCACGTAGTTGAGCACGTCGGTGGGCACGCCTTCGATCAGCCGGGGCTTGATCAGCAGGATGCGGCTGGTGAGGCGGCGCGGGATGTCGGGGTTCTCCCGGTCCGGGGTGTGGAAGACGTTGAGCAGCACGGCGCAGCGGCGGTCGGTCGGCTCGGTGGAGGCGCGCAGGGACTGGGTGCTGCCGAACACCTGGGACAGCAGCGGATGGCGCAGCACGCCGGGGTCTTCCTCGATCTCCAGGTCGTGGTCGATGCGCGACAGCCGCACCAGGTTGGCCAGGTCGTCGAAGCGGTACTCCGGGTCGCAGCCGCAGTCGCACATCACCACCAGTTCGATGTCGCGGGCGGGTCGCAGCAGCTCGTAGGTGGCGGTGTTCTCGAAGTGGCCGCCGTCGGTGAGGTAGAGCTTGTCGCGGCGATGGCCGTGGAAGCGCGCGGTGAGTTCGTAGAACAGGTAGGTCTGGGTCGGCAACCAGTGGGACGACGCCTCGCCGATCCGCGACAGCGGCTTGGCGCGGCCGACGAAGTTGCTCTGCCACCAGGTGCCCAGGCGCACGTTGGCCAGCCCCAGCAGCAGCGAGAGGCCCAGGCTGGTCTGGCGGCCGAGGCCGGTGCTGGCGGCGGCGCCGGAGGTGGCCACCCACTGGCCGAGGCTCAGCGGCTGGTTGATCTCGCCGCGGCCGTTGGGTGGCTGCCGGGACTTGCGCTGGCCGTCGAGGATGAAGCTGGTGACCTGGTCCTGCTCGCCGCCGGGGGTGTAGCGGTAGGGCGCCACGCACAGCGGCTTGCCCTTGCGGTCGCGCTGCACCAGTTGCTCGGCCGGGTCCACGGTGAGGTTCATGGTGACGTTGATCAGGTGCAGCGGGCCGGCGGTGCGTTTGCCGTAGTAGTCCTTCAGGGGGATGTCGTCCCGCGAGAGGGTCTGCGCCACGCTCATGCGCCGGCGGCTCTGGGCGCAGGAGACGTCGAAGCGCTGGCCGTTGGAGGCGCCCAGGTAGGCGCGGGTGAGGCGGGCGGCGTAGAACGCCTGGAGGCTGGAGAGGTTGATGAAGCCGATGAACTGCCCGGTGACCACCGCCATCACCAGGGCGATGACCGCCAGCAGGCCGAAGCGGAAGAGCTGCGCATCGCCCGCGTGGGCGCCCGGCACCCGGCCGTTCCAGGCGAACCAGTGGGCCAGCAGGCCCCAGGCCAGGGTGACGGCCAGCAGCAGGACCAGGCCGGCGACCAGCGCCAGGGCGTCCAGGGGCAGTTTCTTCAGCAGGCCGGGGGCGGGTTTCTCGTCACGGCTGCGGGCCAGGTGGCGCACCAGCCAGATCAGCACCGGCAGCACGCTGAAGGTGAGGCTGCCCTGCCAGTGCCGGGCCAGCACCGTGTACAGCTCGAAGGTCAACTGGTGCACCAGGACCAGCACCAGGGCGACAGCCGCCCAGGTGATCGCCGTGCTCAGCGCCCGGGTGACGTTGACCCGGTAGTTGCGCACGTTGTCGGCGTCCAGTCCGCCGTCGTCGGGGCGCTGCTTCAGGCGTTGGGACGCCACCAGCGCGGCGCACCAGGCCAGCCCCAGGCCGAGCACCGTGACCACGATCCAGAGCAGGTCGCGGGCAGGCACCGGCAGCCAGTCCGCTGTGTCGGGCACCTGGCAGGTGAGCCAGCCCAGCGCCACGGCCATCGCCAGGGCGCTGCCGGTGGCCCAGTTGAGCAGCGCGGGCGGTTCGTCCTGGGTCTTGCGCGAGTAGATCAGCCAGTACGCCAGCATCAGCGGGGCTACGGCCAACAGGGCGATGCCCAGGGGAATGGCCAGGAGGTGGTCGCAGAACAGGTTCCAGCGCGAACAGGCCACGCCCTGGGTCAGGGCCAGCAGCGCGGTGACCAGCAGGATCGGCAGCCCGATCACCAGGTGCACGGCCACCCAGTTGCGCCAGGTCATCGCCAGGGCGTAGAGCAGGTCACCGGCGCCGGTGGGCGTCAGGTAGCGGCCGTTCTCCCGCAGCCAGGCGGTGGGCCCGGCGCCGACCGGGGCCGCGCGGTAGTTGGTGGAGGAGTGGATGCGCCCCGGCGGCTGGTAGCTCAGCACCCGGTAGGCGTCCTCGGCCGCCTGGCGTGCTTGGGCCTGCTCGGTGCCCGTGCCGGGGCGCAGGCGCCCGGGCTGGAACAGGCTGGAGAAGAACGAGCCCATGTAGCCGCCGCCGCTCACGGTGGAGAGGTAGTCGAAACGCGGCAGCAGGCGCTCGGCGGGGGCGTCGCCGGTACTGCCGAGGGGGCGGTTGGCGGGGGTGTAGGGCGCGCGGGCCAGGGCCTGGAGCACGCCGAAGCAGAAAGTGGCGCTGCGGATGCCGCCGCCGGAGAGGGCCAGGGCCCAGGGGCGGCGGCGCGGTTCCGCCGGGGTGTCGATGCCGAGCGTCTCGCGGCGCCAGTCGATGCGTTCCTGTTCGGCCTTGTATTGGTCTTCCACGTGCCCTCCCTGGTGCGATGTTGCCTACAGCTCCTTACTAAAGCAGGTGCCGGGCATTCCGCCAGCCAGGCGTCGGGGTCAGCGCGGGCCTCCCGGGCAGGTGCCCGCTTCGCCCAGGGGGCGCCGGGCCAGGCCGATGGCCAGTACCAGGGCCAGCACCAGCATGCCGCCGACGAACAGGCCGATGCCGTGCCAGCCGGCCTGGTGCCAGAACAGCCCGCCGAGGGTGCCGGCCACGCCGGAGCCGGTGTAGTAGAAGGCCTGGTAGAGCGACGCCGCCTGGCCCCGCGCCTGGGTGGCACGGCGGCCGACCCAGCTGCTGGCCACCGAGTGGGCGCCGAAGAAGCCGAAGGTGAACAGCAGCATGCCCAGCAGGATCAGCGGCAGCGGCGCCAGCAGGGTGAGGCCGAAGCCGACGAGCATCAGCAGGATCATCACCCACAGCACCTTCTGCCGGCCCACCCGGTCGGCCAGGGAGCCGGCCATGGCCGAGCTGTAGGTGCCGGAGAGGTACACCACCGAGAGCATGCCCACCGCCGCCTGGCTGAGGTGGTAGGGCGCCTGCAGCAGGTGGAAGCCGATGTAGTTGAAGAAGGTCACCAGGCTGCCCATCAGCAGGAAGGCTTCGACGAACAGCACCGGCAGCCGGGCATCGCGCAGGTGCAGGGCGAAGCCGCCGGCCAGGTTGCCCAGGGTGATCGGCCGGGGCCGGAAGTGCCGGGACTCCGGCAGCAGGCGCCAGAACACCAGGCCGGCGAGCAGCGCCAGCAGGCCGATGCAGGCCAGCACCCAGTGCCAGGACAGGTAGTCCACCATCACCCCGGCCACCAGGCGGCCGCACATCCCGCCGATGGCGTTGCCGCCGATGTACAGGCCCACCGCCAGGCCGGTGTGGGCCGGGTGGATCTCCTCGCTCAGGTAGGTCATGGCCACGGCGGTCAGGCCGCTGAGGGAGAGCCCCACCAGCACACGCATCAGCAGCACCAGCTCCCAGCGGGTCATGGCGGCGCTGGCGAGGGTGAACAGGGCCGCGCAGAGCAGCGAAACGCCCATTACCCGCTTGCGCCCCAGGGCGTCGGACAGCGAACCGGTGAACAGCAGGCCCACCGCCAGCGCCAGGGTGGACACCGACAGCACCAGGCTGGCCTGGGCGGCGCTGATGGCGAAGGCCTGGGCCAGCACCGGCATCATCGGCTGCACGCAGTAGAGCAGGGCGAAGGTGGCGAAGCCGCCGCAGAACAGCGCCAGGTTGGTGCGCAGGAAGGCGGCGCTGCCTTTCTCGATATGGGTGGGCGGTTCGGCGGGCGCGCCGGTGGCGGTCTGGCGCTCGGGGTGGCTCATCGGGGACCTCATCACGCGAATCAGGCAGTCGGCCCGTGGGGGCCGTGGCCCGCTGCTGGCGGGCTCTGGGGGACGGTGAAAAGCCTATCGGTGCCCAATACGCGTTTCCAATATATTGTTCGACATCTTTGATATCTGAAACCTATCAATCGCCGCCATGGAACTCCGCCACCTGCGTTACTTCATTGCCGTCGCCGACGAACTCCATTTCGGTCGCGCGGCGGAGCTGCTGGGCATATCCCAGCCACCGCTGAGCCAGCAGATCCAGGCCCTGGAGGAAGAGCTGGGGGCGCGACTGTTCGAGCGCACCAATCGCCGCGTGGCCCTCACCGAGGCCGGTCGGCTGTTCCTCGACGAGGCGCGCCAGATACTCGCCCAGGTGGACCAGGCGGCCGAGGTGGCGCGCCGAGCCCAGCGCGGCGAGCTGGGCCAGTTGAAGCTGGGGTTCACCTCCTCGGCGCCGTTCACTTCGGTGATTCCTGGCGCCATCCTGCGCTTTCGCCAGGCCTTCCCCGAGGTGCAGCTGGAACTGCACGAGCTGAACAGCCGGGAGGTGGCCGACGCGCTGCTCAACGGGCGCATCCAGGTGGGGCTGATCCGCCCGCTACCGTTGCCGGAGTCGTTGGTGGCGGTGGAGCTGTTCCGCGAGCCGCTGGTGGCGGTGCTGCCCGCCCAGCACCGGCTGGCAGGCGAGAGCGCCGGCCTGCACCTGGCGGAGCTGGCGGCCGAACCCTTCGTGTACTTCCCGCGCAATGCCGGCACCGGCCTCTACGACCAGGTGATCGCCCTGGCCCACGAGGCCGGCTTCAGCCTGCGCATCACCCAGGAATCCCACAGCGCACTGACGCTGATCGGGCTGGTGGCGGCGGGGCTCGGGGTTTCGGTGCTGCCGGCGTCCTTCACCCGCATGCACTTCGATGGCGTGGTCTACCGGCCGCTGCTGGACGCCGGCGCCACCACCGCCGTGTGGCTGGTACGCCGGGATGACGAGCGCTCACCGCTGTCGCGGGCCTTCATCGAGCTGATCGCGCCCTGATGAGCGGTGCAGGCAGCCCCGAATATTCCGCATCGGAATAAACGCGAGCCTGCTTTCTATTTTTGAGTAATGGCAACGCTGGATAGCATCCCTGGAGACCGCACGTCACACGGCCTGCGGAATTGCCCACGAGCACCCACCAGGAGATGCCATGCTGATTCCCCCTCGCTTGAGTCGTGCCGACTGCGAGCGCCTTGATCTCGATGACTCCCTCGCTGCCTGCCGGGCGCGCTTCGACCTGCCGGCCGGCGATATCTACCTCGACGGCAACTCCCTCGGGGCCATGCCGGCGCACATCCCCGAGCGCATGGAGCGGGTCCTTCGCCACGAGTGGGCCCATGGCCTGATTCGTTCCTAGAACGATGCACAGTGGTACCCGGCCCCTCAGCGCGCGGGTGCGCGCATTGCACGGCTCGTGGGGGCGCAGGATGACGAGGTGATCGTGGCCGATTCCACCTCCATCAACCTGTTCAAGGTCCTGGTGGCAGCGACCCGCATGCGCCCGGGGCGCTCGCTCATCCTCGCCGAGCAGGGCAACTTCCCCACGGATGTCTACGTGGCGTCCGGGGTGGCCCGGCTCACCGGGTGCGAGGTGCGCTGCGTCGAGCCCGACGAGGTGCTCGACGCTCTGAGCGAGGAGGTGGCGATCCTGTCGCTGACCCACGTGAACTACAAGACGGGCCGCCGCTACGACATGGCGGCCATTACCGCCCGCGCCCACGAGGTTGGTGCCCTGGTGGTCTGGGACCTCTGCCACTCGGCCGGCGCCATGCCCATCGACCTGAATGGGTGTGCAGCCGATTTCGCCGTTGGCTGTGGCTACAAGTACCTCAATGGCGGCCCCGGAGCGCCGCCCTTCGTGTACGTCGCCAGGCGCCACATCGCCCAGGTCGACCAGCCCCTCTGCGGTTGGCACGGCCATGCCCGTCCCTTCGATTTCAGCCCCGAGTACCACGCCCACCCGAGCATCGACCGGATGCTGGTGGGGACGGCTCCACAACTTGGCGTGCTGGCCCTGGAGGCCGCGCTGGAGGTGTTCGATGGCGTCGACCTGCATCGGTTGCGCAGCAAGAGCATGGCCCTGGGTGACCTGTTCATCCGTCTGTGCGACGAGCAACTCGCCGGGCTGGGGGTCGAGCTGCGCTCGCCACGGGAGGCCGAGGCGCGGGGCAGCCAGGTCTCCCTGGCCCACGGGAATGCCTATGCGGTGATGCAGGCGCTGATCGCCCGCTGTACATCCGCTTCGTCGACATCTGGGACAGCGTGCAGGCACTGCGTGAGGTCCTCGTCACCGGCGAATGGGACCAGCCGGAATTCACCACCCGCAAGTCGGTGACCTGATTCCCCACCACAGGAGTTGCGAACATGACAAGAACAACACGCACGTTCGATGACCTGGCCCAGCGCGAGCAGGGCCTCAAGCAAAGCCTGGGCAGCGGCCAGCTGTCGATGATCGCCATCGGTGGCGCCATCGGCACCGGCCTGTTCCTGGGCAGTGGTTTCGCCATCGGCTTCGCCGGCCCCAGTGTGCTGGTGAGTTATGCCATCGGCGCGGTGATCGCCCTGTTGTTGATGGGCTGCCTGGCGGAAATGACTGTCCGCCATCCCACCTCCGGGTCTTTCGGGTCGTTCGCCGAGTTCTACGTCGCGCCCTGGTTCGGCTTTCTGATCCGTTATGCCTACTGGGCCTCGATCGTCTTCGCCGTCGGCACCGAGATCACCGCCGCCGCCCTGTACATGGCCTATTGGTTCCCTGACGTGCCGGGCGGCTACTGGATGGTCACGTTCTCTGCCGCGCTGGTGGCGGTGAACCTCCTCAGCGTGCAGGCGTTCGGCAGCGTCGAATACCTGTTCTCGGTGCTCAAGCTCGGCGCCATCGTCGGGTTCATCCTGCTGGGTGCCTGGGTCGTCTTCGATGCACCGGCCGACTGCCCCATCGGCTTCGCCAACTACACCCGTGACGGCGGCTTCTTCCCCCATGGCTACTGGGGCACCTGGGTGGCGGTGATCGTGGCGTTCTTCAGCTACCTCAGCATCGAGATGATTGCCGTGGCAGCAGGGGAGGCCCGCGACCCGAAGCGCGCCGTGACCCGTGCGTTCCGCATCACCCTGGTGCGGCTGGTGCTGTTCTACCTGCTGACCCTGGCGCTGGTGCTGGCGATCCTGCCCTGGCGCCAGAACGATGGGGGCCAGAGCCCCTTCGTCCTGGTGATGCAGGCGACCGGCGTGCCGTTCGCCGGAGCCCTGTTCAACGCTGTGGTGCTGGTGGCCGCACTCTCGGCAATGAACAGCCAGCTGTACATCACCTCGCGGCTGATGTTCAGCCTGGCCCGCGCCGGCCAGGCACCGGCCCTGTTCGGACGGGTCAGCCGGCGTGGCGTCCCGCTGGCGGCCCTGCTGCTGTCTTCCCTCGGTATCGGCCTGGGCACGCTGCTCTACATCGTCGAGCCGGAGCGGGCCTTCACCCTGATGATGTCCATCGCCATGTTCGGCGCCATGTTCACCTGGGCCGGCATCTTCCTCACCCACTTGCTCTTTCGCCGGCGCCAGGCGGTCGAAACCCTGGAGTTCCGCCTCTGGGGCTACCCCTGGACCAGCCTGGCCGGCCTGCTGCTGATGCTCGCGGTGATGATCACCACGCTGTTCACCGAAGCCTTCTCGCTGACGCTGATCTGGGGCCTGCCGTTCCTGGGGGTGATGACGCTCATCTACGTCCTGCGTTTTCGCGCAGCGCGGCCGGTCGCCGGTGAGGCGCCAACCCCGCTGCCGTTGCGCCGCTGAGACGCTGCAAAGCAAAGCGGGCAGCACCGGTGGGGGCTGCCCGCTTTCTTGTGCCCGCAGCTGTCACCTTACGCGGTGGCGGCTATCGCCTCCTGGCGGTTCGCCATGCGCTGCATCAGCCCCAGGGCCAGGCTCGCCAGCAACACCGGCAGGGCGATCCAGACGAAGAACCGGCCCAGCTCGCCCGCCTCGGCGAACAGCCAGCCCCCCAGCATCGAACCGATGATGGAGCCGGCCCGGCCGGCGGCCAGGGCCCAGGCGACGCCAGTGGCGCGCGAGGTCATTGGGTAGAGGGTGGCGGCCACCACGCTGAGGTTGTTCAACGCGCCGGTCAGGCTGAAGCCGGCCAGGAACACGATGCCCAGGGTGCCCCAGGCACTGCCCAACTGGGTGCTGACCAGCACCAGGGCGAGGCTGGCCACCAGGCACAGCCAGGGCAGGATGCGCAGGGCGCCGATGCGGTCCATCAGCAAGGCCATGGCAATGCCACCCAGCACGCCACCGAACGGCATCATCGCGCTGATGTGGGCGGCTTCGGTGGTCGCGTAGCCGCTGGCGCGCAGCACGGTCGGCAGCCAGTTGGTCAGCAGGTAGAAGACGAACAGGCAGCAGAAGAAGGTCAGCCACAGCAGCAGCGTGCGCGGCAATTGGCCGGCGCTGAACAGCGCCGCGATCGATGCGCGAACCGCCGGGGCATGGGATGGGGCGGCGGCCAGGGTGTCCAGGCGGCTGGCCCAGTCACCCCGGCCGGCAATGCGCTCCAGGACGCGTACCAGGGCTGCCCGGTGACGCGCCTGGCTGGCCATGAAGCACACCGACTCCGGCAGGCCGTAGAACAGCACCGGCCACAGCAGCAGGGGTGCCAGGCCGCCGACCACCAGCAGCCCCTGCCAGCCGATCAGCGGCAGCAGCCACCCCGCCAGCCCGCCGCCCAGCGCCAGCCCCAGGGTGAAACCCGAGTAGCTGAGGGTGACCAGCAGCATGCGCCGCCGGGCTGGCGAGTACTCCGAGCAGAGGGTGATGCAGTTGGGCAGCACCCCGCCCAGGCCGATGCCGGTGGCGAAGCGCAGCGCCGCCAACACCTCGATGGACGGTGCCAGGGCGCAGGCGAGGGTGCCGCTGGCGATGATCAGCACGCAGACCAACAACACCGTCTTGCGCCCGTGCCGGTCCGCCAGCGGCCCGAAGCAGAAGCTGCCCAGCAGCATGCCGAACAGGCCCGCACCGAAGGCCGGAGCCAGGGCGGTCCGCTCGATGCCCCAGTCGCGGATCAGCTCGGGGGCGATGTAGCCGATGGCAGCGGTGTCGAAGCCGTCCAGCAGGACGATGAGAAAGCAGAGGACCAGCACCCGCACCTGCAAGGCGGAGATCGGGCTGCGGTCGATGAGTTCGGTGAGGGCGTGTACGCGCGCGTTCATGGCGGATTCCTTGTTGGAGTTGTTCTTGGAAGGGATGGGCACGGGCGTTGCGGTTCATGGACGAGGACGTCCATCGGCTCAGTCGAGGTTGAAGAAGCGCCGTGCGTTGCCGGCGACGATGCGGGCCTTGTCGGCCTCGGTCAGGTGCGGGTGTTCCAGTACGCCGGCGCCGATGCGTTGCTCGCCCAGCGGGAAGGGCGCATCGGAGCCCAGCATCACCCGGTCGGCGCCCATGACGTCCACCAGCAGTTGCAGGGCGCGCGGGTCGAACACGGCGGAGTCGACGAAGAAGCGCTTCACGTAGCTGGAGGGCAGGTTGGGGCAGTCTTCGCGGACGATGTCGCGGTGGCGCCAGGCGTTGTCCACCCGGCCCAGCAGGAAGGCGAAGGCACCGCCGCCATGGGCGAAGCACAGCCGCAGGGTGTCGGGCAGCCGCTCGAAGGCGCCGGAGAGGATCAGCGAGAGAATCCCCAGCTGGGTTTCTGCCGGCATGGCCACCAGCCAGGGCAGCATCCAGCGCTTCATGCGCTCGCGCCCCATCATGTCCCAGGGGTGCACCAGCAGCGGGATGCCCTCGGTCGCGCAGTGATGGAGGAAGGTCACCAGGCCGTCCTGGTCCAGGTCCTGGTTGCCGACGTGGTTGCCGATCTGCACGCCCACGTGCCCGGCCGCCACGGCCCGGCTGGCCTCGCGGCAGGCGGCGTCGATGTCCTGCAGCGGGACCTGGGCCAGCACCTTGAGGCGGTTCGGTGCGTGGTCGGCCATTTCCAGGGCGCGGTCGTTCATCAATTGCGCCCAGGGAAGTGCACGTTCGAGGGGCTGGTCGTAGCCGAACATCACCGGGGTCGCGCACATGACCTGGATGTCCAGGCCCTGTTCGTCCAGGTGTTCCAGGCGGCGCACCGGGTCCCACAGCGCATCGTGCACGGGGCGGAACGGCGTGGTGCCGACCATGATTTGCCCGGTGCGGCCTTCGGCGCGCAGCCAGGGCGCGCGTTCGGGGCAGAGGCGGGCAGCCTCGTCCTGGCTGATCGGCGGGAAGAAGTGGGAGTGGATGTCGATCTTCATAGGCGGTGGAACTCGTTGAGGGTCTGGTGCCAGGTCTGCCAGTCGCGACCGGGGTGGATGTCGCCGCACTCGGGGCAACGGCGGGCCTGCTCGGAGGTGGCGTAGAACTGCTCGTAGACCGGTGGCAGGTCGTTGACGATGCTTTCCAGCTGCATCTCGTAGCGTTTGACGAGGGTGCCGCAGCGTGCGCAGGTCCATTGCAGGGCGTCGCGTAGGCCGGCTGGGCGCTGGCGCTCGATGACCAGGCACAGGCTGTCCGCCTCCGGGCGTTGCGGCGAGTGGATGACGTGGGGTGCCATCAGGTAGATGTCGCCCTCGCGCAGCTCCACCCGGTCGTAGCGCCCGCGGTCCCAGATGTTCAAGTAGGCGTTGCCCTTGAACTGGTAGAAGAACTCCTCCATCGGGTCGTCGTGGAAGTCCGTGCGCTGGTTGGGCCCACCGACCACGGTGACCATGAAGTCGCTGTCCTGCCAGACCTGCCGGTTGCCGACAGGGGGCCGCAACAGGTGCGCGTTTGCCTCGATCCAGCGGTTGAAGTTGAGCGGCGGGCTGAAGTGGTTCTTGTGCATTGTTCTGTCCTCAGCGGTGGCGGGGGGCGTAGGCGATGGCCTTGATCTCGATGCGCAGGTGCGGGTGGGGCAACTGGTGGACGGCCACGGTGGTGCGGGTGGGGCCGGACTCGTCGAAGTACTCGGCGTAGACCTCGTTGTAGCCACCGAAGTCGTTCATATCGACGAGGAAGCTACTGATCTCCACCAGGTCTTCCAGGCGCGCGCCTTCGCTGGCGAGGATGTCGCGGATGTTCTCGATCACGGCCCGGGTCTGGGTGCGGATGTCCAGTTGGGTGGTGCCCAGGGCGTCCACTTCGACACCGGCGAAGCTGTTGTCCGGGCGTCGCGAACTGGTGCCGGAGACGAACAGCAGGTCGCCGGCGCGCTTGATGTGGGGGAAGCGGCCCCGGGGCTTGGCCTTGCCGGGGACGACGGTGGAGCGGTTATCGACGGTCATGGTGGCTCCTTGTGAGGGCGGCGAAGGGTCAGGGACGGACCGTGAAGTGGCTTTCCCCCAGCCCGAGGATCTCGACGCTGACGTGGGTGCCGGGGTAAAGGGCTTCGGCGGCAGTGGCGGCGCCGGCCATTACCAGGCTGCCGGCCGGTAGCACGCATTCGGCCTCATGCAGCAGGCGGGAGGCGTGCGCCAGGCTGCGCAGGGGCTGGCCGAGGATGGCTGCGGTGGAGCCGACCTGGACCGCTCGGCCGTCCAGGCGCATGACCACGCCGGCATTGGCCAGCCCGGAGACATCGCGGGACCAGGGGCCGACGGTGAGGCCGGAGGAGGAGCAGTTGTCGGCCACCACGTCTTCCAGGGTGAAGGCGAAGGCCTGGTAGCGGGAGTCGATGATCTCCAGGGCCGGCGCCACGGCTTCGATCCAGTCGGCGGCCTCCAACAGGGTCAGCGGGCGGTCGATGTCGCGGCGGGTGAGGAAGCAGACTTCCGGCTCGACGCGGGGGTGGATGTAGCGCGACAGGTCCACCAGGCCGCCGTCTTCCTCCAGCATGGCGTCGGTGAGCCAGCCCCAGATCAGGCTGTCCACGCCCATCTGGATCATCTTGGCGCGGCTGGTGAAGCCCAGCTTGATGCCGATGCTGCGCTCGCCATCGTCGTAGCGGTGCTGCATCGAGGCGCGCTGGATGCGGTAGGCGTCGTCCAGCGAAAAGGGCGTGGTGGCGCTGAACTGCGGCAGGGCTTCGGCGCGGCGCGCAGCCTGGTCCAGGGCGGCGGCGATGGGGCGGATGTCGAGGCTCATGGGCGGTTCTCCGGTTGGCGGGCCAGCAGGTCGAGGGCAACGTCTACGATCATGTCTTCCTGGCCACCGACCATGCGCCGGCGGCCCAGCTCGACGAGGATGTCGAGGGTCTTCAGGCCGTATTTCTGCGCGGCGACTTCGGCATGACGGAGGAAGCTGGAATACACGCCGGCGTAGCCCAGGCCCAGGGTCTCCCGGTCCACCCGCACGGGTCGATCCTGCAGTGGCCGCACCAGGTCGTCGGCGGCGTCCATCAGGCGGTAGAGGTCGGTGCCGTGGTTCCAGCCCAGGCGTTCGGCTGCGGCGATGAACACCTCCAGCGGTGCATTGCCGGCCCCGGCGCCCATGCCAGCGAGGCTGGCGTCGATGCGGTCGCAGCCTTCCTCCACGGCGACGATGGAGTTGGCCACCCCCAGCGACAGGTTGTGGTGTGCGTGCATGCCGGTCTGTGTCTCGGGGGCGAGCACGGCCTTGAAGGCGCGCATGCGCTCGCGCACGTCGGTCATGCTCATCGCCCCGCCGGAGTCGGCCATGTAGATGCACTGGGCGCCATAGGACTCCATCAGCTTGGCCTGACGGGCCAGCGCTTCGGGTGGAGTCATGTGGCTCATCATCAGGAAACCGACGGTGTCCATGCCCAGGTGGCGGGCGTATTCGATGTGCTGGCGGGCCACGTCCGCCTCGGTGCAGTGGGTGGCGATGCGCACACTGCGGGCACCGGCGTCGTAGGCGGCCTTGAGGTCGTGCACGGTGCCGATGCCGGGCAGCAGCAGCACGGTCAGGCGCGCGTGCTCGATCACCTCCGCTGCCGCTTCGATCCACTCCAGGTCGCTTTGGGCGCCGAAACCGTAGTTGAAGGAGGAGCCTTGCAAGCCGTCGCCGTGGGTCACTTCGACGGCGTCCACGCGGGCTGCATCCAGGGCGCGGGCGATGGTTTGCACCTGTTCGATCGAGTACTGGTGGCGAATGGCGTGGCTGCCGTCGCGCAGGGTCACGTCGGAGATGTAGAGCTTTTTGCTCGGGTCGAATGTCATGGGGCGTCTCCTCAGCCGTGGTTCATCGCCTGGGCCATGCGCTCGGCGGTGGCCAGCGCGGCGGAGGTCATGATGTCGAGGTTGCCGGCGTAGCTCGGCAGGTAGTGGGCGGCCCCTTCCACCTCCAGAAAGATGGAGGTCTTGAGCCCGCTGAAGCGGCCATGGCCGGGGATGTTCAGGTCTTGCACCCGGTCGAACTGGACCTGCTGCTTGAGCCGATAGCCGGGCACGTAGGTCTGCACGGCGGCGGCCATTTCCGCCACGCTGGCGGCTACCTGCGCCGGGTCGGCGGCGTCGCTGAGCACGAACACGGTGTCGCGCATCATCAGTGGCGGTTCGGCCGGGTTCATGATGATGATCGCCTTGCCCTTGGCCGCCCCTCCGATGACTTCGATGGCCTTCGAGGTGGTTTCGGTGAACTCGTCGATATTGGCGCGGGTGCCGGGACCGGCGGACTTGCTGGCGATGGAGGCGATGATCTCGGCGTAGTGGACCTTGGCCACCCGCGACACGGCGGCGACCATGGGGATGGTGGCCTGGCCGCCGCAGGTGACCAGGTTGAGGTTGGGCGCTGCCAGGTGCTGCTCCAGGTTGACCACTGGCACGCAGTAGGGGCCGATGGCTGCCGGGGTCAGGTCGATGAGGCGGATGCCGGGCTTCACGCTGCGCAGGTAGGCATCGTTCTGCACATGGGCGGCGGCGCTGGTGGCGTCGAAGACGAAGTCGATCTCGCTAAAGATCGGCAGGCGGGTCAACCCCTCCACGCCCTCGTGGGTGGTGGCCACGCCCAGTCGTGCTGCGCGGGCCAGACCGTCGGAGGCCGGGTCGATACCGACCATGGCGCCCATTTCCAGATGCCGCGCGTTGCGCAGGATCTTGATCATCAGGTCGGTGCCGATGTTGCCGGAGCCGACGATGGCGACTTTGCGTTTCTTCTGCATGGACGATCCCCTCAGTCCTGGCGGGCGAAGGCGGCGCTGACGCTGCCCAGGCCCTGGATATGGGCGGTGAACACATCCCCCGGCCGGGCCGTGACCATGGGGCCCAGGGCGCCGGTGAGCAGGATGTCGCCGGCGCGCAGGGGCTCGCCCAGACGGGCCATGGTGTCGGCCAGCCAGACGGCGGCGTTGAGCGGGTTGTCCAGACAGGCGGCGCCGGCACCCACGGAGACCGGCTCGCCGCGCAGGGTCATGTTCATGCCGCAGCGCACCAGGTCGAGCTGCTCCAGCCTGACCGGCCGGGTGCCGAGCACGAACAGGCCGGAGGAGGCGTTGTCGGCAATGGTGTCCACCAGGCGGATGTCCCAGTTGGCAATGCGGCTGCCGACCACCTCGATGGCCGGTAGGGCGAACGCGGTGGCGCGGATCAGGTCTGCGACGGTGTGGCGCTCATAGGGCAGGTCGTGCTCCAGGACCAGGGCGATTTCCGCCTCGACCTTGGGTTGCCGGGTGTCGCTCCAGGCAATGGGTTGGCCGTCGCCGCGCGCGTGGTCGGCGAACAGCAGGCCGAAATCTGGCTGGTCCACCCCCAGTTGCTGCTGCACGGCGCGGGAGGTCAGACCGATCTTGCGGCCCACCGGGCGCAGGCCGGCGTCACGGGCTGCCTGGGTGTTGCAGCGCTGGATGGCATAGGCCAGGGCGACCGGGTCTTGCCCGGGGTTTTCGTCCAGGGCGCGGGCGATCAGGTCGCGCACTGGGGCGCAGGGTTGGCCGCTGTGCTCGGCCTGGCGCAGGCGTTCGGCGGCTTCGAGGAGTGCTGGATGCATGGGTTGCTCCTGCTCAGGGATTGACGCAGACGGTGGTGGCTTCGGAGTAGAAGTCCAGGGAATGGCGCCCGCCTTCCCGGCCGAGCCCCGAAAGGCGGGCGCCGCCGAAGGGCGTGCGCAGGTCGCGCAGGAACCAGGTGTTCACCCACACCATGCCCACGCGCAGGCGTCGGGACACCTGGTGGGCACGCTTCAGGTCACGGGTCCAGATGGCGGCGGCAAGACCGTAGTCGGAGTCGTTGACCCGGGCGATGACCTCGTCGTCGCGGTCGAAGGGAGCAACGTGGCAGACCGGCCCGAAGACTTCCTCGCGCATGCAGCGGGCGTCGTCCGCCAGCCCGGTCCAGATGGTCGGCCGCACATAGGCGCCCTGGTCGCGGGCGTCGCCGAAGTGGGGGATGTCGCCGCCGGTCACCACGGTGGCGCCTTCCTGGCGTGCCAGTTCGAAGTAGCTGAGCACCTTGTCGCGGTGTGCGTGGGAGATCAGCGAGCCCATCTTCACGTCGGGCTCGTCGGGGTAGCCGATCTTCAGGCCCTCGGCACCGGCCTTCAGCGCGGCGACGAAGCGCTCGAAGATCGGCCGCTCGACATAGACGCGCTCCGAGCACAGGCACACCTGCCCGCTGTTGGTGAAGCTGGAGCGCAGCACGCCAGCGACGGCGGCCTCGAAGTCGCAATCGGCGAAGACCACGGCCGCATTCTTGCCACCCAGTTCGAAGGAGACTTCGCGCACGCCCTCGGCGGCCGCCTTCATGATGGTGGCGCCGGTACGCGATTCGCCGGTGAAGGTGATGGCGTCCACGCCCGGTTGGCGGGTGAGGAATTCCCCAGCGGAGTTCGGCCCGAAGCCATGTACCAGGTTGAACACCCCCGCCGGCACGCCAGCGGCCTGCATCACTTCCGCCAGCAGTGTGGCTGTGGAGGGGGTGTCTTCCGATGGCTTGACCACCACCGCGTTGCCGCAGGCCAGCGCCGGCGCCACTTTCCAGGTGAGCAGCAGCATCGGCAGGTTCCACGGCGAGATGATCGCCACCACGCCATGGGGTTTGCGCAGGGTGTAGCTGAAGACGTCATCGCCATCGGCGGTGCGCATCTCGTAGTACTCGCCTCCGGTCTGGCGGATCAGCTCGGCGAAGGTGCGGAAGTTCTGCACGCCCCGTGCGATGTCCAGGGTCCGGGCCTGGTGCACCGGGCGACCGGTGTCGGCCACCTCTGCGGCGACGAAGGCGTCGAAGCGCCGTTCGATGCCTTCGGCGATGCGAAGCAGTACGTCAGCCCGCTGGCTGGCGCTGTAGTGTGCCCATGGACCTTCCAGGGCCGACCGGGCTGCCGCCACGGCGCGGTCGACCAGTTCGGCATCGGCTTCGCAGACTTGCCCGAGCAGGCGGCCGTCGATGGGGGACACCTTGTCGAAGGTCCGGGGCGTGGTGACGAATTCGCCGTTTACGTAATTGCGCAGCAGGGCAGGGGGATTGGACACAGCAGCCTCCGACTCCAAGGGTTTCGGAGGAGTCTAGGGAGGTGTCCTATAAGCGAATAATGAAGAAACAGCTCTCTGGTATTGGTTTATGGAATATTTGCGGGTTCTGCAGGGGCAGCGTGCTGCAGCGCGCCGGCTTCCTCCAGGCAGCGCTGGAACAGCTGCACGGCTGGGCCGAGGTCCCGGTTGCCGGCGCGGAAGTAGCCGATATCACCGAACTGCAGGCGACGGCCCAGGTCGAGGATGCCCAGCAGCCCGGCCTCGGTGAACTGCCGGGCAGCTTCCAGGGGCATGACGGCGACGGTCTGTTGGTCTTGCATGAGGCTGATGTTGGTGAGGATCGACAGTGACTCCACCAGGTTGCCCGGCAGGGGCAGCTCGGCTTCGTGGAACAAGCCATCCACGGTACGGCGCAGCAGTGAGTCCTGGGTCGGCAGGACCCACGGGCAACCCAGCAGTTGGCCGAGCTGTACCCTGGGCTGCCGGAGCAAGGGGTGGCGGGCGCCGGCGACGATGGCCAGCTCCTCACCGTAGAGCACGGTGACCTCCAGTTGGGATGCCTTGCGGTGGGCGCGCCAGTCATCCGGCACGCGCCCGACCACCAGGTCCACTTCACCCACCGTGAGGGCCGGGAACAATTGGTCCATCTGCCCCACGCGCAGGGAGACGAGCACCTTCGGCGCCCGCTGCTTGAGCAATTGCAGGGCCTGGGGCAGCAAGGAGCTGGATGCGGAAATCAGCGTGCCGACCACGACGTGGCCCGAGGTGCCCTCCTGGTAGGCATTGACCTCGTCCGTCAGGGCGCGCAGCTCGGCCAGCAGCGACTTGCCCCGACGGGCCACGCGCTCGCCCAGGGGCGTGGCGCTGACACCCCGGTTGCTGCGCACCAGCAGGGGGGCGCCGAAGTAGGACTCCAGCTCATGGATGATCTTGGTCACAGCGGGCTGGGTGAGGTTGAGCGCCTGCGCCGCACGCAAGAGGGAGCCACTCTGCAGGACCTGGTCGAACGCCACCAGTTGGTAGAACTTCAGCTTCCGGGCGACGGACATGTGGGTGAAATGCATGCGGCGACCTCCTCGTCGGCGTCTTTCTTGAGGTCGCGAGCTTCTCACGATTGTTCTCGCTCCGGGCAACCTGGGGCCCACATGCGCGGGATGGAGCATGGGAGAGACAGCGGCTGGGCACTGAACCGCTACCGGGCAGTTCTATAGGCGGGATAACGCAAAACGACCCGCCATGCCTGGACGCTCGATCGGCATGGCGAGTCAGAAGGGAGAGCGGGGGATCAGCGGAACGCGGGCACCACATGCTTGATGAACAGGTCCAGGGACTTCTTCTTCTCGGCGTGGGGCAGGCTGTTGTCACACCAGAAGCTGAACTCGTCCACGCCTAGCTCCTGGTAGTAGCGGATGCGCGCGATGATCTCGTCCGGGGTGCCGATCATGGTGTTCTTGCGGATGTTCTCCAGCTCGAATTCGGGGCGGTCTTTGAACTTCTCTTCCGGGCTGGGCGGCAGGATGCCGTTGACCGGGGTCTGCTTGTTGCCGAACCAGGCGTCGAAGGTGCGGTAGAAGCGCGAGATGGCGGCGGCGCCGAGCTTCCAGCCTTCCGGGTCGTCCACGCTGTGCACGTGGGTGTGGCGCAGCACCATCAGTTGCGGGCGCGGCACCTCCGGGTTGTTGGCTAGGGCGGCCTCGAACTTGTTCTTCAGGTCCACCACTTCCTCGTCACCCTTCATCAGCGGGGTGACCATCACGTTGCAGCCGTTCTTCACTGCGAAGTTGTGGGAGTCCGGATCACGGGCGGCGATCCACATCGGCGGGTAGGGCTGCTGGATCGGACGCGGGGAGGAGGTGGAGGTGGGGAACTTCCAGATCTCGCCGTCGTGGGCGTAGTCGCCCTGCCACAGGGCTTTAACAGCCGGGACCATTTCGCGCAGGTGCTGGCCGCCGTCGGTGGCCGGCATGCCGTTGGCGAGGCGGTCGAACTCGAACTGGTAGGCGCCACGGGCCAGGCCCACTTCCATGCGGCCGTTGCTGATTACGTCCAGCAGGGCGCATTCACCGGCCGCGCGGACCGGGTTCCAGAACGGCGCGATGATGGTGCCGGCGCCCAGGCGGATGGTGGTGGTGCGGGCCGCGAGGTAGGCCAGGGTCGGCATCGGGCTGGGGGAGATGGTGTACTCCATCGAGTGGTGCTCGCCGATCCAGACGGTGCTGAAGCCGCCGGCCTCGGCCATCAGCGTCAGTTCGGTCAGGTCTTCGAACAGCTGGCGGTGGCTGATGCTCTCGTCCCAACGCTCCATGTGTACGAAGAGGGAGAATTTCATTTCGCTTACCTCGGGCTTTTTGTTGTTGGCCGATGCGATGACCCGCCTGCAGCGGGCATTGCCGGGATGTTCAGGCCGCCGGATCCGCTCGGGATACCGCTGGTCGGCTGTTGCGATATTGGTATACCATAATATGGAATATCCGCAAATACAATCTGTCGGTCTCAAGGAATCCGAGCGAGATGAACATAAAACAAAAACTCACGATGGCCTTTGCCGCCATCGCCAGCGTGCCGGTCGTCCTCGTGGCGGTGCTGATCGTCCTCAACCTGCGCGGGGAGGCGCGCGAGGACTTCCTCGACAGCAGCGGCCGCGAAATCCGCCAGGTGGAGAACGCCATGAAGCTGTTCTTCGAGGGCATCAGCCAGAACGTCGACTACCTGGCCACCCACCCGCGCCTGCAGGCGGTGGATGGCAGCCTCAAGCAGTACATCGCCGCCAACGCAGCGGACCTGCCCACCGGCCCCCAGGACGAGCAGGTATTCGAGCTGTTCAACGGCCTGGCCAAGTCCCACCCGGCCTATGCCTACCTGTCCCTCGGCACCCAGCAGGGTGGCTACGTGTTCTGGCCCGGCGACCCCAAGCTCGCCAGCTACG
The DNA here is from genome assembly GCF_000931385.1 of Pseudomonas sp. FeS53a. NCBI lineage: Bacteria > Pseudomonadati > Pseudomonadota > Gammaproteobacteria > Pseudomonadales > Pseudomonadaceae > Pseudomonas > Pseudomonas sp. FeS53a. The sequence continues at coordinate 32,126 of NZ_JYFT01000076.1, read as the reverse complement.
ACCCGCGCACCCGTCCCTGGTACCAGGCCGCCATGGCCCAGCCGGGCAGGACGCTGCGCACCTCCGCCTACTACTGGGCGGCGGACGACGTGGTGCTGGTGAGCACCGTGCGCAGCTTCGCCAACCAGTTGGGCAACCCGGGCGGCGTGGTGAACATCGACGTGTCGCTCAAGCAGCTGACCGACCTGGTCAAGCAGATCCGCCTGGGCGAGAGCGGCTACCTGATGCTGCTGGAAGGCAACGACAAGGTGCTGGTGGACCCCAACGCACCGGAGCACAACTTCAAGAACCTCAGCGACCTGGGCGAGGGCTATGCGCAACTGGCCAAGGCCGGCACCGGCCTGGAAGAGGTGGTGCTGGGCGGTGAGCGCTACATGGCCAACGTCTGGACGTCCGACGCGCTGGGCTGGCGCTTCATCGGGGTGATCCGCGAGGACGAGGTGATGGCCTCGGCCACCCGCCTGAGCTGGGTGATCGCGCTCATCGCCCTGGCCTGCGGCGGCCTGTTCGCGCTGGTCGGCGGCTTCTCCGCCGGGCTCATCGTCAAGCCGATCCGTGGCGTGGCCAGCGGCCTGGAAGGCATCGCCCAGGGCGAGGGCGACCTCACGGCGCGCCTGGACGTGCGCGGCCAGGACGAAACCGCGCAGCTGGCGGGGTGGTTCAACCAGTTCCTCGAAGCCATCCGCACCCTGATCCGCCGTATCGGCGATGCCGCCGGGGAGATCCACAGCACCTCCGGCCGCTCCACCGAGACCGCCCAGGACCTGGCCGAGGTCGCCAGCCGCCAGCGCGAGGCGGTGGACATGGTCTCCACGGCCTTCCACGAGATGGTCGCCACCTCCAACGAGGTGGCGCGCTCCTGCAGCCAGGCCGCCGACTCCGCCGACAGCGGCCAGCGCCAGGCCCACGACGGCCAGCGGCAGATCGACGAAGCGGTGACCAATGTCGACCGCCTGAGCCGCGAGATCGGCCAGTCCGCCGAGGCCATGCAGCAGCTGGAGCAGGACAGCAACGACATCCAGTCCATCCTCGGCACCATCAGCTCGATTGCCGAGCAGACCAACCTGCTGGCGCTCAACGCCGCCATCGAGGCGGCCCGTGCCGGCGAGCAGGGCCGGGGCTTTGCCGTGGTGGCCGACGAGGTGCGGGCCCTGGCCAAGCGCACCGCCGATTCCACCAGCGAGATCGACACGCTGCTGGGCAACCTGGCCCGCCGCACCCACCAGATGGGCAAGCAGATGCATGCCAGCCTGGAGGTCTCCCAGGAAACGGTGGTGTCGATCAACCAGGCACGGGCGAGCTTCGAGCTGATCCGCGAGTCGGTGGACGTGATCCGCGACATGAACACCCAGATCGCCACCGCCGCCGAAGAGCAGCACCAGGTGGCCGAGGACATCAACCGTCACATCAGCCAGATCCACGGCGATGCGCAACTGGTGGCCAACCTCGCCGAATCCACCCGCGGCGATGCCCACAACCTCACCGACCTCAGCAACGAGCTGAACCAGCTGGTGCGGCGCTTCCGTACCTGATCGGCTGCAGCGGCGAGCCTGCTAAAGGCTGCCTGAACGCCAGGCAAAAAAAGAGCGACGCTTGTGGCGTCGCTCTCGTGCCCTGGGGGCGGGTGGCGGGACGGGCCGCCGGCTGGGAAGGTGCCCGGCGCAAGGCCGGGAACCGGACGGCCCGGCTTCTTGTGGAAGCGCGGGCCGTTGGGCCGCGAGGCGGCCCGGGACGTCAGCCGATGGTCATCAGGCTGGCGTTGCCGCCGGCGGCGGCGGTGTTGACGCTGAGGGAGCGTTCGATCAGCAGGCGCTCCAGCGGTACGGCGGTTTCCCCACGGGACAGGCCCTGGACGCCGATGATCGCGCCCTTGCGGGCAGCGACCTGCTGGCAGATCTCGCGCAGCTGATCGGAATCACCGTGGTGCAGCACGGCGTCGAACGCCACGTCCTCGCTCTTCCAATCGGCGACCAATTGGATGCGCGACTGAACCGCCTTCGGCAGTTTGGCGCGCAGGGCCTTGGTCACTTCGCCGTCCTGCCAGACCACGCGGTTGCCCACCGACAGCGCGCCCGCCAGCTGGACCAGCAGGTCGGCTTCGTCGTCGGCCAGGCCCAGCACGTTCTCGCGGGGCAGCAGCAGGTAGGTGTTGCGCTCGCCGGTCGGGCCGGGGAGGGTGCGGCTCAGGCCGCTCTGGGACAGCTCGGCGAAGCGGTCGCAGAGGCTGGCCAGCTCGCCACGGCCTTCCTTCGCGGCCCATTCCTTGAGGGCGGCCAGCGGTTTGCCCTGGCGCTCTTCCTGGAGCGTGCGCAGACCGGCGTCGGCCTGTTGCTCGTCGAGGCGCTGGAAGGTGCGGGTGACCGCATCGTCCGGGCGGGTGGCGAGCAGGCGGTACATGTACAGCGGGCCGCCGGCTTTCGGGCCGGTGCCGGAGAGGCCTTCACCGCCGAAGGGCTGTACGCCGACCACGGCGCCGACCATGTTGCGGTTGACGTAGAGGTTGCCGGCGTGGGCCTTGTCCACCACCTTGGCGATGGTTTCGTCGATGCGGGTGTGCACGCCCAGGGTCAGGCCGTAGCCGGTGGCGTTGATCTGGTCCAGCAGCTGGTCCAGGTTCTCGCGCTTGTAGCGCAGCACGTGCAGCACCGGGCCGAACACTTCACGCTCCAGCTCGTCCAGGCCTTCCAGTTCGATCAGGGTCGGCATGACGAAGGTGCCGCGGCTCATCACGTCGCCTTCGGTGCGGGCGACCTGGTAGACGTGGCGGCCTTTCTTGCGCATGGCTTCGATGTGGCGGTCGATGCCGGCCTTGGCTTCGGCGTCGATCACCGGGCCGATGTCGACGATGATGTTGTCCGGGTTGCCCAGGCGGCATTCGGCCATGGCGCCCTTGAGCATCTCCAGTGCGCGGTCGGCCACGTCTTCCTGCAGGCACAGCACGCGCAGGGCGGAGCAGCGCTGGCCGGCGCTGTCGAAGGCGGAGGCGACCACGTCGTTGACCACCTGCTCCAGCAGGGCGGAGGAGTCGACGATCATGGCGTTCTGGCCGCCGGTCTCGGCGATCAGCGGGATCGGGCGACCCTGGGCGTCCAGGCGGCCGGCGACGTTGCGGGCGAGGATGCCGGCGACTTCGGTGGAGCCGGTGAACATCACGCCTTTGACGCGCTCGTCGTTCACCAGGGCGGCGCCCACGGTGTGGCCTTCACCCGGCAGCAGCTGCACGGCGCCTTCGGGGATGCCGGCCTGCAGCAGGATGCGCACGGCCTGGGCGGCCACCAGCGGGGTCTGCTCGGCGGGCTTGGCCAGCACGGTGTTGCCGGCAGCCAGCGCGGCGACCACCTGGCCGGTGAAGATCGCCAGGGGGAAGTTCCACGGGCTGATGCAGACCACCGGGCCCAGCGGGCGGTGGCTGTCGTTGGCGAAGTCGTGGCGGGCCTGGGCGGCGTAGTAGCGCAGGAAGTCCACGGCCTCGCGCACTTCGGCGATGGCGTTGGCAAAGGTCTTGCCGGCCTCGCGGCACAGCAGGCCCATCAGCGGCTGGATCTCGGCCTCCATCAGGTCGGCGGCGCGGTCCAGGGCGGCGGCGCGCTCCACCGGCGGGGTGGCCTGCCAGATGGGGGCGGCGGTCAGCGAGGCGAGCACCGCGTTGCCGACGTCTTCGAGGCTGGCGTTCTGCACGTGGCCGACGACGTCGCGGCGGTCGGCCGGGTTGAGCACCGGCAGGCTCTCGCCTTCGGAGACCGGGCAGCCCAGCATCGGGCGGGCGCGCCAGTCGGCATGGCCGCTGCCGAGCAGGGCGCTGGAGAGGGAGCCCAGGCGGTGCTCGTTGGCCAGGTCGATGCCACTGGAGTTCACCCGGCCGGCGCCGTACAGGTCACGGGGCAGGGGAATGCGCGGGTGCGGCTTGCCGAGGGTGCCTTCGGCAGCGGCCATGGCTTCGATGCTGGCGACCGGGTCTTCCACCAGTTGCTTGATGGAGATGGAGCTGTCGGCGATGCGGTTGACGAACGAGGTGTTGGCGCCGTTTTCCAGCAGGCGACGCACCAGGTAGGCCAGCAGCGTTTCGTGGGTGCCCACCGGGGCGTAGATGCGGCAGGGGCGGTTCAGCTTGCCGTCGGCGATCTTGCCCACCACCTGCTCGTACAGCGGTTCGCCCATGCCGTGCAGGCACTGGAACTCGTACTGGCCCGGGTAATAGTTCTGCCCGGCGATGTGGTAGATGGCCGAGAGGGTGTGGGCGTTGTGGGTGGCGAACTGCGGGTAGATGGCGTCCGGCACGGCCAGCAGCTTGCGCGCGCAGGCCACGTAGGACACGTCGGTGTAGACCTTGCGGGTGTAGACCGGGAAGCCTTCCAGGCCGTCGACCTGGGCGCGCTTGATCTCGCTGTCCCAGTAGGCGCCCTTGACTAGGCGGATCATCAGGCGGTGGCGGCTGCGGCGGGCCAGGTCGATGACGTAGTCGATCACGTACGGGCAGCGCTTCTGGTACGCCTGGATGACGAAACCGATGCCATTCCAGCCCTTCAGGCCCGGCTCGAAGCACATGCGCTCCAGCAAGTCGAGGGAGATTTCCAGGCGGTCGGCTTCCTCGGCGTCGATGTTCAGGCCGATGTCGTACTGCTTGGCCAGCAGGGTCAGGGCCAGCACGCGCGGGTACAGCTCGTCCATCACGCGCTCGTACTGGGCGCGGCTGTAGCGGGGGTGCAGGGCGGAGAGCTTGATGGAGATGCCCGGGCCTTCGTAGATGCCGCGACCGTGGGAGGCCTTGCCGATGGAGTGGATGGCCTGCTCGTAGGAGGCGTAGTAGCGCTGGGCGTCCTCTTCGGTCAGGGCGGCTTCGCCGAGCATGTCGTAGGAGTAGCGGAAGCCCTTGGATTCGAACTTGTTGGCGTTGGCCAGGGCCTCGGCGATGGTTTCGCCGGTGACGAACTGCTCGCCCATCAGGCGCATGGCCATGTCCACGCCCTTGCGGATCAGCGGTTCGCCGCTCTTGCCGATGATGCGGTTCAGCGAGCTGGAGAGGCCGGCCTCGTTGTGGGTGGACACCAGCTTGCCGGTGATCAGCAGGCCCCAGGAGGCGGCGTTGACGAACATCGACGGGCTTTGGCCCAGGTGCTGCTGCCAGTTGCCGTTGCTGATCTTGTCGCGGATCAGGGCGTCACGGGTGCCCTTGTCCGGGATGCGCAGCAGGGCTTCGGCCAGGCACATCAGCGCCACGCCTTCCTGGGAGGACAGGGAGAACTCCTGCAGCAGGCCCTGCACCAGGCCGGCACGGCCGCCGGCGCTCTTCTGGTTGCGCAGCTTCTCGGCGATGCCGTAGGCGAGCTTGTAGGTGGCTTCGGCCATCTCGGCGGGCAGGCGGGCCTGCTCCAGCAGCATGGGCACCACTTCTTCCTCGGGGCGGCGGTAGGCGGCGGTGATCGCGGCGCGCAGGACCGACTGCGGGAGGATGCTCTCGGCGAATTCGAGGAAGGGCTGGTAGACCGGGTCGAGGAGGGCCTCCACCGCTTCACTGTCGCCCTCGGCCAGGCGCGCGGCGATGCTTTGCAGCTCCGGCAGGGTGGTGCCGCTCTCGAGGGTCTCGAGGTAGCTGTAGATCGCTTGCTTGATCAGCCAGTGGGGCGTGCGGTCGATGCGGCGGGCGGCTTCCTTGAGACGCTCGCGGGTCGCCTCATCGAGTTTCACGCCAAGGGTAGTGGTGGTGGCCATTTCTTGTCCTCGTCAGCTGCCGTGGTCGGCACGGCGGATTGCGGCGCCAAGAGTAGCTGTGCCGAAGTCGGGGTGCAACCAGGTGCAACCTTGATATTTCGCTGTCTCCAGCAAGCCTGGGAAACCCCGCACCGCCTCGGTGCGCGCGGGGTTGCGCGATGCCTGGGGAGGTGCAACCGGTCGTCGGGAAAACGCGGCGAGGGGCGCGTTTCCATACTAGTCCGAGTTGGTTGCACCTGCCTGGGGTCGGCGCCGTTTCTGGCGCAGGGGCTCCAGCAGCGGCTTTAGGCCGTTGTGGTCGATCTCCTGCATCAGGGCCAGCAGGCGGCCGATCTCGCCCTTGGGGAAGCCCTCGCGGGCGAACCAGTTGAGGTAGTGGCCGGGCAGGTCGGCGATCAGGCGGCCCTTGTATTTGCCGTAGGGCATCTCGCGGGTCACCAGCAGCAGGAGGTCTTCGGGGTTCATCGGGCCGGGCGGGGTCGGGGAGGGGCGGCTAGGATAACCCCAGACCGGTCGCGCTGAGTTGAGGTCGGTCGCTCAAGCCGCTATTTTCTGAGCCGCCTCATCATTAGTCTGCTAAACATATCGGCCGCAGACTGCCCGGAACCCCGCATGAGCCCCAGTACCCCATCGCTGCGCCGCGAGGAGCCCTTGAAGGGCATCCTGCTGATCTGCGTGGCGATCTTCCTGTTCTCCAGCCACGACGCCATCTCCAAATACCTGTCGGCCTTCTACCCGATCATCATGGTGGTGTGGGTGCGCTACCTGGTGCACACGCTGCTGTTGGCCGGCTACCTGCTGCCGCAGCAGGGCTTGCGGGTGCTGCGGGCGAAGCGCCCCGGGCTGCAGGTGGCGCGGGCGTTGTGCCTGATCGGGGTGAGCCTGCTGTTCACCACCGGGCTGCGCTACATCCCCCTGGCGGAGGCGACCTCGGTGATCTTCCTGGCGCCGCTGCTGGTCACGGCGTTGTCGGTGCCGCTGTTGAAGGAGCGCGTCACCCGCGGGCAGTGGGTGGCGGTCCTGCTGGGGCTGGGTGGGGTGCTGCTGATCGTGCGGCCGGGGGGCGCGCTGTTCACCCCGGCGGTGCTCCTGCCGGTTTCGGCGGCGGTGTGCTTCGCCTTCTACCAGTTGCTGACGCGCATCCTCTCGCGCTACGACAGCCCGGCCACCACCAACTTCATCACCGGCCTCACCAACACCCTGATCATGAGCACCCTGGTGCCGTTCTTCTGGAGCCTGCCCACCACCACCGGCCACGGCCTGCTGATGCTGGCCCTGGGCGCCTGCGGCATGGGCGGGCACATGCTGCTGACCCAGGCGTTCCGGTATGCCTCGCCGGCCTTGCTGGCACCGTTCAGCTACGGGCAGATCGTCTTCGCCGGGCTGCTCGGCTACCTGCTCTTCGACCATGCGCCGGATGCCATCGGCGTGGTCGGCATCGCCATCATCGTCGGCAGCGGCCTGTTCACGGCGTACGCCCAGCGGCGCTGAGCTCGTCGGCGGTGCGTGCCAGGGAGCGGCAGGCCTGGGCGTTCTCCACGTAGTCCTTCAGCCAGCGCAGCACCTCCACCGGCTCCCAGCGGGTCGGGTCGAACAGCGCATACACCAGCCCTTGGTAGCCCACCACGTCCAGTGGCCGGTGGTAGCCCGCCCGCTGGAACAGCGCCTCGATCTCCGCCAGGCAGGTGTTGAAGTGCACCCGGGTGAAGGGCGTCTTGCCGTCGGTCACCAGCCCCTCCAGCAGCAGCTCGTCCACCGCCTCGCGTACTTCGGACACCGCCATACGGTTGACCGTGTACTTCAACTGCATCACGTCGACCATCCCTGTTCTCCTCATCAGTGCAGGCACCGCGCCCCGTGGCGGCTTCCAGCCGGCCGGCGTGGTGCAGGGTTGTCCGGACCGCCGGCAACGCGCAGCGGCAACGGGTGTTTCCGGGAACGGATCATCCCAGGGATTTGTGACAGCGGTTTTGGCAAGGGCATGGGGGCTGAAGGCATCATCGGACGATTCTCATTGAATACTGTATGAATATACATATACTCGTTGAACTCATCCCCTGGCAACAAAACTCCGATGAAGAACCGCTGTCAGTGAGTGCCTCTCCACGCTGTACGGGAATCCCCTGATCCATGATCCGTTTCGTCCTGCTGCTCTCCCTCCTGCTGGCCGGTACCGCCCAGGCCGCCGCGCCGCGCACCTTCCAGGAAGCCAAGAAAGCCGCCTGGAAGCTCTACGCTTCCCACCCTGTCGAGTTCTATTGCGGCTGCCGCTACAGCGGCAACAAGGTGGACCTCAAGAGCTGCGGCTACGTCCCGCGGACCAATGCCAAGCGCGCCAGCCGTATCGAGTGGGAGCACATCGTCCCGGCCTGGGTCATCGGCCACCAGCGCAAGTGCTGGCAGAACGGCGGCCGCGAGAATTGTGCCCGTCACGACGACGCCTACCGCCGGGCCGAAGCCGACCTGCACAACCTGGTGCCGAGCATCGGCGAGGTGAACGGCGACCGCAGCAACTACGGTTTCGGCTGGCTGCCCCAGGCGCCCAGCCAGTACGGCGCCTGCCCGATGGTGGTGGACTTCAAGGCACGCAAGGCCATGCCGCGCCAGCAGATCCGCGGGATGATCGCGCGCACCTACTTCTACATGAGCGAACGCTACGGCCTGCGCCTGTCCAAACAGGACCGCCAGCTCTACACCGCCTGGAACAAGCAGTACCCGGTGGAAGCCTGGGAGCGGAACCGCAACCAGCGCGTGGCCTGCGTGATGGGGCACGGCAACCACTTCGTGGGAGCAGTGAATTTGAAGGCGTGCAAGTGAGGGAAGCGGGCATGCTGCGAAAGAAGGTGTCGAACCTGATCTGCGCGATGTAGGGGCGACTTCAGTCGCCCAGGGCAACGGCGTTGCCCCGGTCTTGCGGAGGGCAGCCCTGTGGGCTGCTTGGCGACTGAAGTCGCCCCTACAGGTTGTGCCGCGTCCCAACTGTGATGCCTTCCGGCACATTGCATCGCGAATGAGTTCGCTCCCACGAGACGGCAGTGAGGCTCCCTTGTGGGAGCGGCTTCAGCCGCGAAATACCCTCCGCAGGCACCCGGTTGCGAATGGCCAGTTCATGGCGCCTGACTTCGCCTCTACCTGGCAGCCCGACGCTGTATGCCGCTTTTCCCGGTGATCTGTGCCTATCGGCCGCCCTGTGGCGCGACCTAGCATCGGCCATCAATGAGAGGGTGGCGTGATGGACGAGATTCCCGGTGGTATCGAGTTTTCCGGTTTGCAGGTGCGGCGGTTGGTGCCGGACGACCTGGAGCTGATCTGCAGGCACCGCGAGGCGATGTTCCTCGAAGCCGGAGGTGATCCGGCTGCGCTGCGGGTGATGACCGAGCACTTCCGCCCCTGGCTGCGGGTGCGCCTGGAGGACGGCCGCTATTACGGCTTCATGGTGATGGACGAGGGCAGCCCGGCGGCCGGCATCGGCCTGATGAGCATCGACTGGCCACCGCACCCGGCCCACCCGACCCAGGACCAGCGCGGCTACGTGCTCAACGTGTACGTCGAGCCGGCCTACCGGCGTCGGGGTCTGGCGACGGCGCTGATGAAGCTGGCGGAAGCCGAGTTCTCCCGGCGCGGTCTGGGCTTCGCCGTGCTGCACGCCACCGAGGTCGGCCGCCCGGTGTACCAGGCCCTCGGCTGGGCAGCCACCCGCGAGATGACCAAGACCCTCGGCTGAGGCACCTCCCCACCCTGTGGTTTCCGGCGCGGTCATCGCGCTGTCCTGCCATGCCCCCTCGTTGTCCGCCAATGCCCTCAGCGCCTGGAGGCGCCTGGCGTAACGTGGCGCGCTACCCACCACAACAAGCGCCGTGCCGCCTGGCACGGTAGAAGAGGGGAGTGCGATGCCGAAACCCGCGAACCTGCTGATTCCCGCCCTGCTGGCCCTGGCCGGGCTGCTCGGCGGCTGTGGCGAGGAGGCCAAGCCGGCCGCGCCGCAGAATGCCGCCACCCTGGCACCGGCCGACCCGGCCCTGGCCAAGGTCTACGACACCAGCTGCAAGCTGTGCCACGCCAACCCCGCCTCCGGGGCGCCGCAGAGCGGTGACGCCGCCGCCTGGGCGCCGCGTGTCGCCCAGGGCACCGACAGCCTGCTGGACCACAGCATCAATGGCTTCAAGGGCATGCCGCCGATGGGCATGTGCATGCAGTGCTCGGAAGAACAGTTCCTCGCGCTGATTTCCTTCATGTCCGGTCAGCACCTCGAATAAGGCGTCCTCCATGGCTATGAACCTCACCCGACGCCAGCTGCTGCAGCGGGCCGGCGTCGCCGGCGCCTTCACCGCGCTGGCCTGCACCCCGGCGCTGGCGGAACTGGCCCGTGCGCCCCGGTTGATCCCCTGGCGCAACTGGTCCGGCGGGCAGAGCTGCCTGCCCCTGGCACGCCTCGCCCCGCAGAGCCTGGACGAACTGGTCCAGGTCATCCGCCAGGCCGAAGGCAAGGTCCGCCCGGTGGGCTCGGCCCACTCCTTCAGCGCCCTGGTGCCCACCGACGGCACCCTGGTGTCGTTGGCCTACTTCAACGGTCTGCTCGCCCACGATCCGGCCACCCTGCAGGCGGAGTTCGCCGCCGGCACGCCGATGTCCCTCATGGGGCCGGCGCTGCAGGCGGTCGGGCAGGCGCTGCCGAACATGGCCGACATCGACTACCAGACCCTGGCCGGGGCGATCGCCACCTCGACCCATGGCACCGGCGTCGGCTTCGGCTCCTACTCCTCACAGGTCACCGGCCTGCAACTGGTGACCGCCAGCGGCGAGGTGCTGGATTGCGACGCCCAGCGCCACCCCGAGGTGTTCAACGCCGCGCGGGTGTCCCTGGGTGCCCTGGGCGTGGCGACGCGGGTGCGCCTGCAGAACCGCGAGGCCTATCGCCTGCGCGAGAAGCAGTGGATCGCCAGCACCGAGGAACTGCTGGAGGACGTGGGCAACCTCACCCGCGACAACCAGCACTGGGAGATGCTGGTGATCACTCATTCCGACTACGCGCTGTCCGTCGCCCTCAACGAGACCACCGACCCGGCCACGCCGCCGCTGGACCCGGAGGAGGAGGGCGGCAACGGCTTCGTGAAGATCATCGAGAACCTCGACAAGTACGGCAGCGACTTCCCCGCCGCACGCCGCGCGCTGCTCAACAGCCTGCGCCACATCGCCAGCTTCGACGACCGGGTCGGCGACTCCCACGAGATCTACGCCAACGTGCGCAACGTGCGCTTCAACGAGATGGAGTACTCGGTGCCCGCCGAGCATGGCCCGGCCTGCCTGCGGGAGATCCTCGCGCTGATCCGCGACAAGGACCTGCGCACCTGGTTCCCCATCGAGTATCGCTACGTGAAGGCCGACGACATCCCCCTGAGCATGTTCGAGGGCCGCGACAGCTGCTCCATCTCCGTGCACCAGCACTACAGCATGGACCACCACAACTTCTTCGCCGCCGTCGAACCGATCTTCTGGAAGTACGCCGGCCGGCCGCACTGGGGCAAGCTGCACACGCTCAACGCACGTACCCTGCAGGCGATCTACCCGCGCTGGAAGGAGTTCACCGAGGTGCGCCAGGCGCTGGACCCGAGCGGCAAGTTCCTCAATGCGCACCTGTCCTCGATCCTCGGCGTGGCCGGATAACAAGGAGAAGCCATGAACCGTCGCAACTTCCTCGTCGGCACGGCCGGTGCCGGCGTACTGCTCGCCGGTGTCGGCGCCTGGCTGCGGCCGGCCGACAAGGGCGCCCCGTACAGCGATTACTTCGCTCGGCTGAACCGCGAGCTGAAGGCCCAGGGGCCGATGCACCCGGTGATGCTGATCGACCTCGACCGGCTGGACCACAACATCGACGTGGTGATGCAGTCGGTGCGCCGTGCCGGCAAGTCGCTTCGCCTGGTGGAGAAGTCCCTGCCTTCGCCGCAACTGCTGGACTACATCGCCAAGCGTGCCGGCACCCAGCGGCTGATGTCGTTCCACCAGCCCTTCCTCAACCACGACGCCGAGCGCTTCCCCGACTCGGACATCCTGCTCGGCAAGCCCCTGCCGGTGCGTGCGGCGCAGCTGTTCTACGAGGCCCATCGCGGTCCGTTCGACCCGGCACGGCAGCTGCAGTGGCTGCTCGACACCCCCGAGCGACTGGCGCAGTACCTGGCGCTGGCCAAGGCCCTGAACATCCGCATGCGCATCAACATCGAACTGGACGTGGGGCTGCACCGGGGCGGCGTGCAGGACACGGCCGGCCTCGGGCGGATGCTCGAGCTGATCGGCGCCAACCCGCAGCACCTGGAGTTCGCCGGCTTCATGGGCTACGACCCCTTCGTCGGCATGGGCGTGCCCGGCATCCTCGGCTCGCCCGAGGCCCTCTTCGCCAAGGTGATGACGCTGTACGACGGCTTCGTCGACTACGCCCGCACCCGGCACCCCACACTGTGGCGCCCGGACCTGACCCTGAACACCGCCGGCAGCCCCAGCTACCGCATGCACGAGCGCGAGCGCACCAGCAGCGAGGTCTCGGTGGGCTCGGCACTGCTCAAGCCCACCCACTACGACCTGCCCTCCCTGGAGGAGCACCAGCCGGCGGCCTACATCGCCACCCCGGTGCTCAAGAGCACCGGCGCGGTGCGCATTCCGGCGCTGGACGGCAAGTCGGCGCTGTTCTCCTGGTGGGACCCGAACCAGCGCGAGACCTTCTTCATCTACGGCGGCAACTGGATGGCCGAGCCGGAGTCGCCCAAGGGCCTGCAGTTCAACGGCCTCTACGGGCGCAGCTCCAACCAGGAGATGATCAACGGCTCCCACGCCGTCGGCCTGTCCGTGGATGACCAGGTGTTCCTGCGGCCGACCCAGTCCGAATCCATCCTCCTGCAGTTCGGCGACCTGCTGGCGGTGCGTGACGGGCGCATCGTCGAGCAGTGGCCGGTGTACAGCTGAGCGCGGGTCAGCCACCCCTGGGTGAAGCGCTTTGCGAGCAGCGCTCGCTCCTGCGGTCGGTACCACCTTGCCGAGAGAGCCCCAGGCCATTGCCTGGGGTTCTGCGTTCCGGGAAGGTTCAGAGACCGAAAGGTTCAGAGGCTGAACGGCAGGTTCAGCTTGGCCCAGAGCATCTCGCCTTCCGGGCGGTTCTCCACGGCGAACTCCTTGGCCCAGCGCATCTCCACGCTGGCGTACTTGAGGAAGGTCAGGTGCACCGCCGGGCCGATGGCGAAGACCTGTCCGCGCACGCCGTCGTCCACGTCCTCGCCCATGAAGGTCACCGTGCGGCCGAACTGCTTGTCGTCGGTGGTCTGCTTCACGTAGTAGCCGTTCAGGCCCAGGCGCAGGTTGTCGGTCACCCGGTAGCTGGTGGAGTAGTCGAAGTGGAACAGCTGGCCGGACTGGTAGTCGGTGTCCGGGTTCTCCTTGTTGAAGCTGTAGGTGGCCTTGACCGACAGCTCGGTGCGCTCGCTGGGCTGCCAGGTGGCCGAGAGCAGCGGCTTGTAGGTGACGAAGTTGTTGCCGGTGTTGGCCGGCCGCGCGGCGTCGTAGCTGCCGGTGGGCAGGGTGATCTCCAGGGCGGCGCCCAGGGTCAGGTCCTTGCCCATGTCCCAGAGAATCAGCGGCGCGATGGTGGTCTCGCCCTGGGCTTCGCGGCGGCTCTCTTGGCCGAACAGCGCCACCTGCTGGCGCATGTACGGCTGCGCCACGTAGCCACCGACCCGGCCGCCCAGCAGCCGCAGCGGGCTGAGGTAGTCCAGGCGCGGGATGATCGCGTCGGAGGTGATCTTCACCTCCGGCACCTTGCCGCCCAGGGAGCTGATGTCCAGCTTCTTAGACTCGTAGTGGTTGTAGTAGAGGTTGAAGGCGAACATGTGGTCCGGAAGGCTGTTCACGTCCAGCGGCAGGACGTAGAAGCCATCGGTGCCGGGGCCGATGTTGTCGACACCGTTCTCGGTGGCCTGGGCGGCCAGTGGCAGGGCGATGGCGAGGGCGGCTGCAGGGGGAAGCAGCCAGGTGGCACGGTTCGGGTTCATGGGGGTGCTCATTGTTATTGTGTGTGGACGCCGCCGGAGGGCCCCTCGGGCGGCGCCATAGGAATAAGCGCTGGCGGCCCGGCGGAGCAGGGCATTGCCGGACAGGCAGGGGGCATTGAAGGCCAGGCTGCAATACGCTGTTACAACCCCTCTTGGGTCGATCCCGAACGCGTTATGATGGCGCACCCTGCGCGCCTGGCCCCACAACAAGAACCCTCAGGCGCCGGCTTCGGATGTGCCTGCCATGACCCTCACGCCCCTCGACGCCCAGTACGACCTGGCCCAGGTTTCACCCTTCCTGCTGCAGACCCTGGCAGAGGTGGTGAGCGACCGGGGCATCAGCAGCGAACGCCTGTGCCGTGGCCTGGGCTTCACCCCCGATGACCTCCAGGACCCGGCCCAGCGCATCTCCTACCGCCAGGCGGCGACCCTGATCCAGCGCGCCCTCGCGGCCTTCCCGGAAGGGGGGCTGGGGCTGTGGGTGGGGCACCGCAATGTGCTCGGTACTCTCGGCCTGCTCGGCCACGTGCTGTCGCTGTGCAAGACCCTGCGCGACGCCTTCGAGGTGGGCCTGCGCTTCCAGCACACCGCTGGCAGCATGGCCGTCTACAGCCTGCACGAGGGGGCCGCCGAGAGCTTCGTGGAGGTGGCATGCCAACTGCCCTTTGCCGATGTGCAGGTGTTCGCGGTGGAAGAGTTCTTCGCCAGCCTGATGGTCTACAACCGCGCCCTGGCCAGCGCCGAATTCCAGCCCCTGCGCTTCGAGTTCACCCATGGCGCGCCGCCCTACGTCGAGCAGTACCAGCGCCTGTTGGGGCCGAACCTGCACTTCGGTTGCCTGCACAACCGCATGGTGTTCGCCAGCCACTGGCTGGACAGGACGCTGCCCGGCCACCAGCCGGTGGCCCTGCGGCAGGCCCTGCAATTGCTGGAGCTGGAAAGCGCCCAGGTGCAGCAGAAGGCCAGCCTCCTGCAGACCGTGGAGCGCGCCATCGCCCGCGACCTGCCCCAGGGCAGCCCCATCGACGCCGTGGCCCATGGGCTGAACATGAGCAGCCGGACCCTGCGCCGGCGCCTGAGCGAGCACGGCATCACCTTCGAAACCCTGCTGGAGCAGGTGCGCAGGGCGCGGGCCATGAGCCTGTTGAGCAACCCGGATATGCCCATCGAGCGCATCGCCGAAGCGCTCGGCTACAGCGACGTGCGCGGCTTTCGCCGGGCCTTCAAGCGCTGGACCGGGCAGAGCCCCTCGGCCAGCCGTGACGAGGCGATGGCCGCCGGTTGAGGCCGGACACAGATGGCCGGGCGGATCCACCACCCGACCGAAGTGCGATTCAGTACTGGCAGAAGCGGATGCGATTGCCGAACGGGTCGTGGACCTGCATCTCCTGCCCCCAGTCCTGCTCGACGATGTTTGGCCGGCCGTAGCTGTAGTGCTTGCCGATCAGTTCGTCATGCAGGGCAGCGATGTTGCGCATGGGCACGAAGATCGTGGCGCCTGGGCTGGCGTCGCCATGGTGTTCGGACAGGTGCAGCTTGAGCCCGGCGCGGTCCAGACCCAGGTACAGCGGTAGATTCGCCTCGAAGCGATGCTCGAATTCGACCGAGAAGCCGAGGAAGTCGCAGTAGAACTCGCGCGCCTTGCCTTCATCGAACATCCGCAGGATGGGAATGCTGCGCTCGAACACGATGCCCTGGGTGTCGTCTCGAAGCTGGGCCGAGGCGGTGTTCCAGTCGCGGTAGCCGAGCTGTTGGGCGACCAGTTCGAGGGCGGCGGAGTGGCTGATGTCGTGACTGCTTGTGGCTAGCAGGGCCCGCAGCCGCTTGGCCATGACTTTGGCGTTTTGGATGGTTTGCATGTTGCCTCCAGATGTCGAAGCTCATGGGGCTCGCGTTGCCGGTCTTCGACATTCAAGAGGGTGCTGAACGGGAGACGGTGGAGCGATGCATTCACCATTCCCGAAGGATGCGAGCGGCAGGCAGCATCAGCCTCGGCGGATCGTAGTCGAGGCGATTCGTTGAGGGAAGGTCCGCCGAGCCAGGTGGACTTGCCGCCCGCCCAGGGCATCAACAGCTGGTAGTAACGAGGTTGCCAACGCCATCGGTCTTCGCCTGGCGCCGTAAGGCGAGTAGCGCCAAGGATGCTACCCAGGTGACCGAGACTCCGTAGTTGAGCCGCTGGTAGAGGCCGAACAGCTGGCCATCGGCGAGGGCCCTGCCCATCAGCACTACCGTCACCAGGGCCAGCACCACGCAGAGCGCTGAAAATACCCCGAAGCCGGGGGCATCGAGTAGACGTCTGCCGAGGAACACCCACAGGGCGCTGGCCAGGGTCAGCGAGGCGAACATCAACAGCCCCGCCAGGTTGTGCACCTGCTGCGATACGGACGGCTGCGTCGGCGCGCAACCCTGGTCGCAGGCAAAGTAACCCGTGGCGAAACTGGCCAGACCGTGGAGGAGGATCAGGGAGGCACTCACCAGCGCGAGACGCGATGCCTGAAAGCGCCTCGCCACACCCACCGCGAAGAGCACGAACAGCACCCCCAACGGAAGGTTGTTCACCCAGGCGGAGAAGCCTTGTGTTGGGGCGCCTGTGGCCCCCAACTGGCTCATCGCCTGGTCGAGATGGCTATAGCCCGGATAGGCGAGCGCGGTCAGTGCGACACCCGCGAACAGCCAGAACGGAATCAGCACGCCCAGCCCCAGCAGGGCCCGGTCAATCGTCTTCACGGCAGCACTCCCAATCATCATGGATTGCGTTCCGGCTCTTGCGGAATCGCGGCCTCATGCTAGGGGCCCCCCATGCAATGAGTTACCGTTTTTTTTGCAAGGCAGCTTGCGCATGCGTCATCCTGTCGCCCCATCGATCCACGGATGGCCACCGATGACCAGACGCCTGCCCAGCACCTCTGCCTTGCTCGCCCTGGAGGCCGCCGCGCGCCACCAGAGCTTCGCCAGGGCCGCACATGAACTCTCATTGAGCGAGGGGGCTATCAGCCGGCAGATCGCCAAGCTGGAGCAGTTCCTCGGGGTGCGCCTGTTCCTCCGTGCGGGCAACCGAGTCGAGCTCTCGAGCGCCGGTGTTCGCTACGCGGCGCAGATGCGCACGGTGTTAGCGGATATGGAGCGGCATACCCGCCAGGCGATGAGTGAGACAACCACTGGCGTTGCCTTGGAGATCGGGGTCATCCCTACCTTGGCCAGCCGCTGGTTGATTCCTCGGCTCGCGCGCTTCCGTCAACGCCATCCCGATATCGAGATCAACCTGCGCGAGCGTACGCAGCCCTTCAATCTGGAGGACAGCGACCTGCATGCGGCGATCAACTACGACCATCCCATCTGGCGCTCCATGCAGGTGCAGCCGTTGTTCGAGGAGCCAATGGTCGCGGTCTGCCACCCGCACTTGGCGGGCGAGGCGCCCGCCCGCATGCCCCTCTTGCACAAGCATGGGAGCCCCAATGGCTGGCCGCGCTACGCCGAGTTGACCGGCATGGCCCTGTCCAGCGCGACTACGGGGCCGGTCTATGACCGCTACGCCTTGCTCATCGAGGCTGCCAAGGTGGGTTTCGGCATGGCGCTGGTGCCGAGACGCTACGTCGAGGGTGACCTGGATGAAGGGAGGCTGAGTGCGCCCTGGCCGACTCTGGCGCAACTCTGCGAGCGTTATGTGCTGGTGACCCGTCCCCTGGCCGAGTCACCGCCTGCACTTGTGACCTTCAGCCGCTGGCTACTCGCCGAGGGCGAAGCCTCATAGCCTGTGCGGTCTCACCCCATCTCCACCCGCCACCAGCTGGGTAGCAGCCGGCGGATCTCGGGTTGGGCGAAGCGTTCGTCCATCAGGTGCACCACGCCCCGGTCGCCCTGGGTGCGGATCACCCGGCCGGCGGCCTGCACCACTTTCTGCAGGCCCGGGTAGAGGTAGGTGTAGTCGTAGCCGGCCTGGAAGATCGCGCCCATGCGCTGCTTCAACTGCTCGTTCACCGGGTTCACCTGGGGCAGGCCGAGGGTGGCGATGAAGGCGCCGATGAGGCGTTCGCCGGGCAGGTCGATGCCTTCGCCGAAGGCCCCGCCGAGCACGGCGAAGCCGATGCCGCGCCCGCCCTCGGTGAAGCGTTCGAGAAAGGCCAGGCGCTCGGCCTCGCCCATGCTCCGCGACTGGCTCCAGGCCGGGATGAAGGGGTGGCGCTCGGCGAACAGCGTGGCCACCTGTTCCAGGTACTGGTAGCTGCTGAAGAACGCCAGGTAATGGCCGGGGCGCTGGTAGAACTGGTCGGCCATCAGCTCGACGATGGGCTCCAGGGATTGCGCCCGGTGCTGGTAGCGGGTGGAGAGGCCCCGGGCCACCCGCACCTGCAGCTGCTCGGCGGTGAAGGGCGATTGCACCTCCAGCCACGGCGTGTTGCCCGGCACCCCCAGCAGGTCGCTGTAGTAGCGGCGCGGGTTGAGGGTGGCGGAGAACAGCACGGTGGAGCGACTGGCCTCCAGGCGCGGGCCGATGAAGGGGGCCGGCACCAGGTTGCGCAGGCACAGGGTGGACTGGCGGTTGCGGCCGCTGCCGTAGGCGTTCAGGTCGAACAGCGAATGGGTGTCGAAGAGTTCGGCCATGCGGGTGAAGTGCAGGGCGTCGAAGTAGAACGCCATCAGCGCCGGGTCCAGCGGCGCGCCGGGTTGTTCCGCCAGGTGGTCGGTGATGGCGGTGACCGCGTTCTGCAGCGCGCCCAGCAGCTTCTGCGGGGGTTCGTCGTAGGCCTGGTAATCCACCAGCTGGGCCTTGTTCAGCTCGCTCCAGCTGCGCTGCACCCGCTCCAGGGGCTTCTTCAGCGGGCCGGGCACGCTGCGGACCAGGGCCTTCAGCGCGCCCTGGCGCAACTCGGCGCTGTACATGGCGCGGGCGCGCTCCACCAGGTTGTGGGCTTCGTCCACCAGCACGCCCACCTGCCACTGGTTGAGCTGGGCAAGGCCGAAGAGCAGGGCGCCGAGGTCGAAGTAGTAGTTGTAGTCCCCCACCACGACGTCGCTCCAGCGCGCCATCTCCTGGCCCAGGTAATAGGGGCAGACGTTGTGGGCCAGGGCCACCTCGCGCAGGGCGGCGCGGTCCAGCCAGCGCCGTTCCGCAGCTGCCTCGCGGGCAGCCGGCAGGCGGTCGTAGAAGCCCCGTGCCAGGGGGCAGGCGTCGCCGTGGCAGGCGCTGCCGGGGTGTTCGCAGGTCTTGTCGCGGGCGGTCAGCTCCAGCACCCGCACGGGCAACGCGTCCACGCTGTCACGCAGGGTCGCCAGGCTGTGCAGGGCCAGTTGCCGGCCGGGGGTCTTGGCGGCGAGGAAGAACAGGCGTTCCAGGCGTCCGCCGCCCAGGGCCTTGAGCTGGGGAAACAGGGTGGCCAGGGTCTTGCCGATGCCGGTGGGTGCCTGGGCCATCAGGCAGCAGCCGGTGCTGGCGGCCTTGTACACCGCCTCGGCCAGTTCCCGCTGGCCGAGGCGGAAGCTGGCATGGGGAAAGCGCAGGGCCTGCAGGGCACCGTCGCGCCGGGCCTGGTGGGCCAGCTCCTGCTCGGCCCAGGCGAGGAAGGCCTGGCACTGGGCCTCGAAGAAGGCCCGCAGTTCGGCGGCGCTGGCGCGGGTGGTGAAGGTGGTTTCATTCTGGCTGGCGACATCGAGGTAGACCAGGGCCAGCTCCACCTCGTCCAGCCCGCGTTCGGCGCACAGCAGCCAGCCGTAGACGCGCACCTGGGCCCAGTGCAGGTGACGGTGGTTGTCGGGCTGGCGGGCCAGGTCGCCGCGGTGGGTCTTCACCTCTTCCAGGCGGTTGCCTGCCGGGTCGTAGCCGTCGGCGCGGCCGCGCACCTGCAGTGGGCCGAACGCGCCGGCCAGGGGCACTTCGCGCTGGTAGCCGTCGCCCCGCCGGGCCGCCACCAGGGCGTGGCCGGCTATGCCTTCCTGGGCTGTGGGGGAGGGGGTGAAGCGCAGGTCGAGGTCGCCGCGCTTGGCGGTGAATTCGCACAGGGCCCGCACCGCCACGCGGTAGGTCATGCCGGGAGGGCCTCGGTGTCGGCCCATTGCACGTAGCACACGCTCACCGGCATGCCGTGCTCGGCGCAGAAGTCCAGCCAGCGCAGCTGGTTGTCCTGCAGGCGGTCGCCGGGGCCCTTCACTTCGATCATCTGGTAGCGCCCCTGGCCCGGCCAGAAGCGGATCAGGTCCGGCAGCCCGGCACGGTTGGCCTTGATGTTCTGCAGCAGGCGGCGGAACCAGTGCTTCAGGTGGTCGGCCGGCAGGCAATGCAGGGCCTGCTCCAGCAGGGGCTCGTCCAGCACGCCCCAGTAGACGAAGGGCGATTGCAGGCCGTGCTTGGTGCGGTAGGTGTGGCGCATGGCGTCGCGCCAGCTGCCGTCGTCCAGCCGGGCCAGGCAGGCGGCGAAGTGCTCGGCGCGGCGGGCATGGAAGTCCGGGGCCAGCAGGTCGGCCGGGCCGGCATGGAAGGGGTGGAAGAAGGCCCCGGGCAGCGGGTGGAAGATGGCCTCCCAGCACAGCAGGCCGAACAGCGAGTTGATCAGCGTGTTCTCGACGTAGTGCACCGGCCCGTCGTGGTCGCTGAGGTGGGCCAGCACGCTGTGCTCCACCGAGACGAACGGCTCGGGGCGCGGCAGGTGCAGGTCCAGACGCTCCACCGGTGCCGGCTTGCGGGCGCCGGCGCGGGGCAGGCCGAGCTTGCGCTGCAGGCGCGGGAGGATGCGCGCCAGGTGCTGGCGCTCTTCCTCGTCGCCGGGGGCGTCGGCCAGGGCCAGGGCGAGCGTATGGGCCTGCTCGAAGGCCTCCAGGCGCTCCAGCACCCGCAACTGGCGGATGCGTGCGCCGGGCCAGGGGCAGTCGCGGTAGACGGCCAGGGCCAGGTCCAGCTCGCCAAGGCGTTCGCAGTGCTGGCCGAGCTGGAACAGTAGCCGCGCGCGCCGGCCTTGCAGCCAGGGGTTGTCGTTGGCCGGGGGGATGTCCGCCAGCAGCGTGGCCGGGCAGGCGTCGCCGGCTTCCAGCCGCTCGCGGCACTGGTGCAGGCGCAGGTACAGGTCCACGTCGTCGCGGTGGCGGAAGCCGCGGGCATCGGCTTCCAGCGCCACCTGCTCGTACTGGTGGATGCCCAGGTCGGCGAGCACGAACTCGGACCAGTCCTGGGTCAGGTTGCCGAAGAACATCAGCCGCAGCCGGTCGCACAGGGGCATCAGGCGCAGCGCGTAGACGCGGTCGTCCAGCGTCGGGCACCAGGCATCGAAGGGGCGCGGTTCGGGGTACAGGGGCTGCAGCCGCGCCAGTTGTTCGGCCTTGCGTGCGTCACCCCGGCCCAGCTCGGCGCCGAAGCAGGTGGCAATCTCCGGTTTGCGCAGCAGAGCGAACAGCTGCTCCAGGTCCAGCGCGGGCGCTGCATCCACCCAGCCCAGCGCCAGCAGCGGGCGCACCGCTTCGCGGGTGGGGCCGATCTCGGCGTACACCAGCTTGCTCTCGCGGAAGCGCTCGCCCTTGCGCATCACCATGCGCACCAGCAGCGCCTGGGCCTCGCGCGGCAGCCCGGCGAAGGCGGCGAGGAAGGCGCGCTCCTCATCCAGCAGGAGGTCGTCGTAGCGCGAGCCGATCCAGTCGAGCACGGTGCGGAAGTTGTTCAGGTAATAGAACGGGTCGTCGAGGGCGCTGGGCATGGCGGAACAGGGTGGGCGAATGGCTGGCTATTTATACAGCTATCCACGCTGGCGCCCAACCGGATTTCGATCAGTGGGGTGGCCCGTGCCGCCACTCCGCCGAGCCTCAGTAGAAGACCACCGAAGCCAGCCGATCCAGCGAGTCGCCCAGCTTGTAGCTGAAGGGGCGGCCAAGGGCGCCGGCCAGGTGCTCGCATTTCACCGCCAGGTCGGTGTGGGAATAGAAATCCACCTTGGCGTTCTCGTGATTGACGGTGCCGACGGGGCCGATGATGAACTCGAACTGCTTCAGGCCGCGTTTGTTGCGGAAGGGGGTCGAGCGGTCGGTAATGGCCGAGGTGACCTGCACCTTCTGCTGGCTCACCAGGGCCTGCAGGTCCGGGTCGGCGAAACGCACCTCCACCGGGATCTCGTCGTAGGAGTAAGCGCTGGCGAGGTCCTTCACCATCAGGGTGCGGTAGGGGCCTTCCTCTTCCGGCACCTTCATGCCGATGAAGGGCAGGGCGGGTTCGAACTGCGCGGTGACGTTGCACATCACCTCGCTCTGCATGTTCATCGAGCCCTTCAGGGCTGCGTTGACCAGGTCGGTCATGCCGAACGCCACGCTGAGGGACACCGCGTCGAGGGTGAAGTGGGCGTCGTACTCGCGGGGTAGTTCGAGGGCTTTTTCCCGTGCGCGGGGGAGGCTCGGGGGCATGTCGTCGGGGTGCAGGGTCAGGCGCATGTCCAGCGGTGCTCGGCGGGCATCGACGATGGCCTTGAGGGCGGCCTGCAGGGCGGTCTTCTGGGCCGGTTCCAGGCCGCCGAAGATCGGTTCGCTGAGCACCAGCTCCGTGCCCAGGCTGTTCTTGATGCGTGGGGTGATGCGGGTCGGGTCGATGCCTTGTGCCTGCATCAGCGCCTCCAGCTGCTCGCGGTAGACCGGCAGGAGTTCGTCACCGAACGGGGCCTTGCGCACCGAGCGCTCGAAGGTGAGGGTGGCGAAATCACTGTCGCAGCCACCCAGCAGGAGCGTGGTGGCGAGCAGGGGCAGGGCGAGTATCCGTGTGGTCATCGTGCGTCCTTGTCTGACGAGGGGCGGCATTGGACCACAAAACGGTTCGGCCCTGCCGCCATCGGGTTCACACCCGATCCGCCAGGCGGATTCAGAGGCCGTACTTCTTGACCTTGTCGAACAGGGTGGTCTTGGCCATGCCGAGGCTGAGGGCGGCCTGGCTGATGTTGCCGGCGTGGCGCTCCAGGGCCTGGCCGATGAGGTTGCGCTCGAAGACTTCCACCGCCTCGGCGAAGGACGGGGCGTTGCCGTCGGGGGCCTGGCCGCTCTTCTTCAGCGCCGGCAGGCCGAGGGCGTAGCGCTCGGCGACGTTGCGCAGCTCGCGTACGTTGCCCGGCCAGTCGTGGGCCATGAGGCTGGAGGCGGTGGCGTTGTCCAGGGTGGGCGCGGGGCGGTCGAAGCGCAGGGAGGCGAGCTGCAGGAAGTGCTCGAAGAGCATGAGGATGTCTTCGCGCCGCTCGCGCAGGGGCGGCAGTTCCAGGGTCACCACGTTCAGGCGGTAGTACAGGTCGCTGCGGAAGGTGCCGGCCTTGCCGGCGTCGTCCAGGTCGGTCTTGGTGGCGGCGATCACCCGGCAGTCCACCGGGATCGGCTGGTTCGAGCCGAGGCGCTCCAGGGTCTGCTCCTGCAGCACGCGGAGGAACTTGATCTGCAGGTTGATGGGCATGCTCTCGATCTCGTCGAGGAACAGGGTGCCCTTGTTGGCGTGCTCGATCTTGCCGATGCGGCGCTTGCCGGCGCCGGTGAAGGCGTGGGCCTCGTGGCCGAAGATCTCGCTGTCGAACAGGTTTTCCGGCAGGCCGCCGCAGTTGAGGGCGACGAACTCGTGGTCGCGGCGGCGGCTGTAGTCGTGCAGGCAGCGGGCGACCAGCTCCTTGCCGGTGCCGGTCTCGCCTTCGATCAGTACGTTGGCGGCGGTGTCGGCGACGTTGGCGATCAGTTCGCGCAGGGCCTGGATCGCCGGGGAGCGGCCGATGATGCGCTGCTCCAGGGACTGGCGCCCGGCCAGTTGGCGGCGCAGGGCGCTGACCTCGCGGTCGAGGCTGCGTTTTTCCAGGGCACGGCGGGCGACCTCCACCAGGCGCTCGGGGGAGAAGGGTTTCTCCATGAAGTCGTAGGCGCCGTCGCGCATGGCGTTGACCGCCATGCTGATGTCGCCGTGACCGGTGATCAGCACCACCGGCAGGCTGCGGTCGCGGGCCTTGAGGCGGCTGAGCAGCTCCAGGCCGTCGATGCCCGGCAGGCGGATGTCGGTGATGACGATGCCGGCGAAGTCGGCGCCGACCTGGGCCAGGGCGTCCTCGGCACTGCCGACGCCGATGCAGGGAATGTCCTCGAGGATCAGCGCCTGCTGGCAGCCCAGCAGCACGTGGGGGTCGTCTTCGACGATGAGGACGGTGAGGGGCTCGGTCATGTCGGGGTCCTCGGCGCGGGCTCGCGGTGAGCGGCGTAGGGCAGGAGCAGTTCGAAGGCGGTGCCGCCGGCTTCCGGGTGGCGCACGCCGAGACTGCCGCCGGCGGCGGTGGCCAGGCTGGCGGAGAGGGTCAGCCCCAGGCCGAGGCCGTGCTCGCCGGGCTTGGTGGTGAAGAAGGGCTCGAACAGGTGCACGCGGGCGTCGGGGGCGATGCCGGGGCCGTTGTCGCGCACTTCCAGGCGGTAGCGGCCCTGTTCGTCGCGGCCTTCCAGCCAGATCTGGCCGTCGTCGTGGCCGGCAAGGGCGTCCAGGGCGTTGGCGATGAGGTTGACCAGGATCTGCTCCAGGCGCGTCTGGTCGATGGCCAGTTCGGCTTCGGCGCAGGTGCGGTGCAGGGTGATGGGGCTCTTCTCCAGGCGGGTGTGGAGGATGAACAGGGCAGCGTCCACGGCCTTGCCGAGGGAGGCCTGGCCATGGTCGTCGGCGCGGCGGGCGAAGGCGCGCAGGCTGGCGGTGATGCGGCCCATGCGGTCCACCAGTTCGTTGATGGCGGTGAGGTTGGTGCTGGCCACGTCAAGGGCGCCCCGGGCGAGGAAGCGCACGGTGTTGCCGGAGAGGGTGCGCAGGGCGGCGAGGGGCTGGTTGAGTTCGTGGGCGATGCTGGTGGACATCTGCCCGATGACCGCCAGCTTGCCGGCCTGCACCAGGCCGTCCTGGGCCTTGCGCAGGTTTTCCTCGGTCTGCTTGCGCTCGCGGATCTCGTCCATCAGGCGCTGGTTGCTGGCGATGAGGTCCTGGGTGCGCTCGCCGATCTTGCGTTCCAGTTCGTTGTTGGCGGCCAGCAGGGCTTCGCGGGCGGCGAGGCGGGTGGCGAGCACCTTGCGCCGTTCGTTCCAGGCGATGCCGAGGAAGGCCAGCAGGGCCAGCCCGGCAGCGGCGAGCAGGCCGTGGATCACCGCTTCGCGGCGCAGGTCGGCCAGGGGCGAGAGCAGGGTGAAGTGCCAGCGGGTGTCATTGAGGAGGCGCGCCTGCGAGAGGTAGGCGACGCTGCCGGTGCCTTCGCCGTTGGGGAAGCTGATGATCTCCAGGCCTTCGCCCAGGTCCTGGCGGGCGCTGGGCTGCCATTCGTCGAGGGCCGACCAGTGGTATTGCAGGCTGCGGGCCAGGCGCTCCCGGTCGTCGGCGGACAGCGGGCGGACCGCCTTCATGCGCAGGGCCGGGTCGCTGGAGAGGATGATGATGCCGTTCTCGTCGCTGACGAAGGCGTGCAGGCGGGCCTTTTCCCAGCGCTCCTGCAGGGCCTCCAGCTTCACCTTGACCACGGCGACGCCGATGATCCGCTGCTGGTAGCGCAGGCCGTGGGCCAGGTAGTAGCCGGCTTCGCCGGTGGTGCTGCCGATGCCGTAGAAGCGGCCCGGCAGGCCTTTCATGGCGTCCTGGTAGTAGGCGCGGAAGGCCAGGTCTTCACCGAGGAAGCTGTCGGCATCGCGCCAGTTGCTGGTGGCCAGCACGCGGCCTTCGGTGTCGAGCAGGAAGGTGGCACGGCTGCCGCTGCGGCGGTTGAGCCCTTCGAGGTAGTCGTTGACCAGGTTGCGCCGGTAGGGCGTGGGGTTGAGCAGCAGGTGGCTGACGCTGGACTCCAGCTCCAGCAGGCTGGGCAGGTAGGTGTAGCGGTTGATCTCGCTCTCCACGGCGCGGGCGTGGAGTTCCAGCTGGCGTTCGCCGTTGCTGGCCAGGGCGCGGATGCCGGCCTGTTCGCTGAGGTGATAGACCACCCAGCCGGCGCCCAGCATGGCCAGGAGCAGCAGGAGGGTCAGCGAGAGGTGGCGGAGCAGGCGCGGCTTCACGGTGAGGGCGGGCGGGACGGCACGGAGGCTGGTGGTGGGGCATTGCATCATAGTCATCCGGGCCGTGCCAGCCCGCCGCCCGGTCGGCGGCGGGCCGCCTGGGTCAGTGTTTCACCACCCGGCCGACACCACGGCCGCGGGGGTCGGAAGCGGTTTCCAGGGTGCTGCCATCGACGCGGATGGCCTGGATGTCGCCCATGTTCCAGCCCTGGTCCTCCAGGGTGTAGCCCATGGCCTTGAGCTGCTCGGCCACCGGCCCGGTGAGCGGGGCGTGGGCGTCGTAGTAGATCGTGTCCTTGGGCAGCAGCTGGTGATGCACGCGCTGGGCGGCCACGGCCTTCTCCAGGGGCAGCTTGAAGTCGTAGACGTTGTTCAGCACCTGGAAGATCGAGGTGAAGATGCGCGAGCCGCCGGGGGTGCCGAGCACCAGGCTGACCTTGCCGTCGCGGGTGACGATGCTCGGGCTCATGGAGGAGAGCATGCGCTTGCCGGGTTCGATGGCGTTGGCGTCGCTGCCGACCACGCCAAAGGCGTTGGCCACGCCGGGCTTGGCGCTGAAGTCGTCCATCTCGTCGTTGAGCAGGAAGCCGGCGCCCTTGACCACCACGCCGCTGCCGAAGTCCCAGTTGAGGGTGTAGGTGTTGCTGACGGCGTTGCCCTGGGCATCGACGATGGAGAAGTGGGTGGTCTGGTGCGGTTCCAGGCCGGGGCGGACCTTCTCGGTGGCGGAGATGGCGCTGGGGTTCACCTCGCGGGCGCGCTGGGCGATGTAGGCCGGGTCGGTCAGCTGCTGCACCGGCACCTTGGAGAAGTCCGGGTCGCCCAGGTAGTCGGCGCGGTCGGCGAACACGCGCTTCTCGATCTCGGCGAGCAGGTGGATGTAGCGCGCGGAGTTCAGCTCGACGCCCTTGAAGTCGGCGGCGCGGGCTTCCTTGATGCCGATCAGCTGGGCCAGGGCGATGCCGCCGGAACTGGGCAGCGGGGCGGTGTAGAGGGTGTTGCCCTGCCAGTCGATGCGCATGGGTTCGCGCCACTTGGCGCGGTAGCCGGCCAGGTCTTCGGCGCTGATCAGACCGTTGTCCTGTTTCATCTGGGCGACCAGCAGCTGGGCGGTCTTGCCCTTGTAGAACTCGTCCGGGCCGTTGGCGGCGATGCGTTCGAGGGTGCTGGCCAGCTCCGGCTGCTTGAAGGTCTGGCCGGGCTTGAGGGTGCCGAAGTAGTCGTTGAAGTTGGTCTTGCCGTTGAACAGGGCGAGGGCGTCCTCGCGGTACTGGTACTGCTGCTGGGCGACCTTGAAGCCGTTGCGGGCATAGCCGATGGCGGGGGTGATCAGCTCGCTCCAGGGCTTGCTGCCGAAGCGCTGGTGGGCCTCCCACAGGCCCATCACGGTGCCCGGTACGCCGGCGGCACGGGCGCCGACCAGGCTGAGGTTCTCGATCACTTCGCCCTTGTCGTCCAGGTACATGGTCTTGCTGGCGGCCTTGGGGGCGATCTCGCGGTAGTCGAGGAAGTAGGGCTTGCCGTCCATGTACAGCGTCATGAAGCCGCCGCCGCCGATGTTGCCGGCCTCGGGGTAGGTGACGGCGAGGGTGAAGGCGGTGGCGACGGCGGCGTCCACGGCGTTGCCGCCGGCCTTGAGGACGTCGGCGGCGACCTGGGCGCCGTAGCTGTCCGGTGCGGCGACGGCACCGCCTTCAAGGGGCGCGGCGAGGACGCTGCCGTGGGCGGCGGCCAGGAGCAGGCCGAGGGCGAGGGGGCTGAGGCGCTTCGAGTGCATGACGGGTTCCCTGTTGTTGTTGTGAAGAGGGGAAAGGCCCCCGGCAGGCCGGGGGCGGTGAGGCGTCAGTGTTGCAGGATCTTGGCGAGGAACTGCTGGGCGCGGTCGGAACGCTGGCTGACGTCGCCGAAGAACTCGTCCTTGGCGCAGTCTTCGACGATCTGCCCGCGGTCCATGAAGATGACCCGGTCGGCGACCTTGCGGGCGAAGCCCATTTCGTGGGTCACGCACATCATGGTCATGCCTTCCTGGGCCAGCTCGACCATCACGTCGAGCACTTCGTTGACCATCTCCGGGTCCAGCGCGGAGGTGGGTTCGTCGAACAGCATCACCACCGGGTCCATGGCCAGGGCGCGGGCGATGGCGACGCGCTGCTGCTGGCCGCCGGAGAGCTGGCCGGGGTGCTTGTGGGCGTGGGCCTTGAGGCCGACGCGGTCGAGCAGCTTGAGGCCCTTGTCCAGCGCTTCGGCCTTGCCCCGGCCGAGGACCTTGACCTGGGCGATGGTGAGGTTCTCGGTGATGGACAGGTGCGGGAACAGCTCGAAGTGCTGGAACACCATGCCGACGCGGGAGCGCAGCTTGGGCAGGTCGGTGTTCTTGTCGGCGATGGAGGTGCCGTCGACGATGATGTCGCCCTTCTGGAAGGGCTCCAGGGCGTTGACGCACTTGATCAGGGTGGACTTGCCGGAGCCGGACGGGCCGCAGACCACGACCACCTCGCCCTTCTTCACCTCGGTGCTGCAGTCGGTCAGCACCTGGAAGTCCCCGTACCACTTGTTGACGTTCTTGATGGAAATCATACGGCTAACCTTTTCTGCAGGAGTTTGACCAGCTGGGAGGCGATGAAGCTGATGCTGAAGTAGACCAGGCCGGCGAAGATGAGGAACTCATGGGGCTGGCCGATGATGTCGCCACGGGAGCGGGCGGCATTGAGGAAGTCCATCAGGCCGACGGTGTACACCAGCGAGGTGTCCTGGAACAGGATGATGCTCTGCTGCAGCAGCAGCGGGGTCATCTTGCGGAAGGCCTGGGGCAGGATGATCAGCCGCATGCACTGGCCGTAGGTCATGCCCAGGGCCTGTGCCGCGCCCATCTGGCCCTTGGGGATGGCCTGGATGCCGGCACGGACGATCTCGCAGAAGTAGGCGGCCTCGAACATCATGAAGGCCACCAGGCACGAGGTGAACGCGCCGACCGGGGTGTCCTCGCCGGTGATCCAGCGCAGGATGAAGGGCACCGCGAAGTAGAACCAGGTGATCACCAGCAGCAGCGGGATCGAGCGGAAGTAGTTCACGTACAGCCCGGCGATCTTCGACAGCAGCGGGTTGTGGGACAGGCGCATCAGGGCCAGCAGGGTGCCCAGGGCGACGCCGCCCAGCACGCCCAGCACCATCAGCTGCAGGGTCATCAGCAGCCCGTCGGCAAGGCCGGGAAGGGCGGGAATGATCGCGGAGAAATCCATCATTTACCCCCTACGGCGATCAGGCCGGGCACGGCGACCTTCCGCTCCACCAGGCGCATGAGCAGCATCAGGCTCATGTTCAGGGTGAAGTAGATGAGGGTGGCCAGGGTGAAGGCTTCGAACAGGTTGGCGGAGAACTCGGCGGTCTGCTTGGTCTGCGCCAGCAGCTCCATCAGGCCGATGAGCGAGGCCACCGAGGAGTTCTTGAAGATGTTGAGGAACTCGCTGGTCAGCGGCGGAATGATGATGCGGAAGGCCTGCGGCAGCAGCACGTAGCGGTAGATGGCCGGCAGGCCGAAGCCCAGGGCACGGGCGGCGCCGAGCTGGCCCTTGGGCAGGGCCTGGATGCCGGTGCGCACCTGCTCGCAGACGCGGGCGGCGGTGAACAGGCCGAGGCACACGACCACGCTGAGGTAGGCGGAGGTGGCCGGGTTGAGGTCCTGCTTGAACCAGATTTCCAGCGGTTTGGGCAGAAGGTCCGGTACCAGGAAGTACCAGAGGAACAGCTGCACCAGCAGCGGTACGTTGCGGAAGATCTCCACGTAGGTGGTGGCAATGCCGGACACCAGGCGGTTCGGCACGGTGCGCATCACGCCGAGCAGCGAGCCCAGCAGCAAGGCGACGATCCAGGCCACCAGGGCGATGGCAATGGTCCAGCCCAGGCCGGTGACGAACCAGTCCAGGTAGATTTCATCGCCGATGCCGGTGGACTTGAAGAATACGCCCCAGTCCCAGTTGTAATTCATCAGGGTGGTCCCCTCAGGGTCTTTGTCGGTCTGCGGTTGACGGCAGCGGAAAGGGGCGCCCCCTGCCGCTGGCAGGGGGACGGGACGAAGGCGGCGTGGTACGCCCGTTCGCCCTCACGCCCGGCCCGCCTCCTTGTGGGAGGCGGGCGCAACAGGTCAGATTTCTTCGGCCGACTTGTCGGTGGGGGTGGCGATCAGCTTCTTCAGCTCGTCGCTCATGGGGAAGTTCAGGTTCAGGTTCTTCGGCGGGATGGGCTGGGTGAACCACTTGTCGTAGATGCCGTTGATCTCGCCGGAGGCGAAGACGTCGGCGATGGCCTTGTCGACCACCTTCTTGAAGGCTTCGTCGCCCTTGCGAACCATGCAGCCGTAGATCTCGTAGGACTGCGGCTTGCCGGTGACGACCCAGTCGTCGGGCTTCTTGGCCTTGGCCATCTCACCGTAGAGCAGGGCGTCGTCCATCATGAAGGCGACGGCGCGGCCGGACTCGAGCATCAGGAAGGACTCGCCGTGGTCCTTGGCGGAGATGATGTTCATGCCCATCTGCTTCTCGGCATTCATGGACTTGAGCAGGCGCTCGGAGGTGGTGCCGGCGGTGGTCACCACGTTCTTGCCCTTGAGGTCGGCGAAGTCGTTGATGCCGGCGGTCTTCTTCGACAGCAGGCGGGTGCCGACTTCGAAGATGCCGACGGAGAAGTCGACCTGCTTCTGGCGCTCGAGGTTGTTGGTGGTGGAGCCGCACTCGATGTCCACGGTGCCGTTCTGCACCAGCGGGATGCGGGTCTGGGAGGTGACCAGGTTGTAGCGGACCTTCAGGTCCGGCAGGGCCAGTTCCTTCTTCACGGCTTCGACGACCTTCAGTTGCAGGTCATGGGAGTAGCCGATGGGCTTGCCCGGCTCGGTGCCGAGGTAGGAGAACGGGATGGAGGCGTCACGGTGACCGAGGACGATGGTGCCGCTGTCCTTGATCTTCTTCAGGGTGCCGGTCAGTTCGTCGGCGATGGCGGGAGCGGAAATCAGGGTCGCAGCGATGGCGGCGGCCAGAACCTTGGGAAGGGTACGCATGTGTTTCAGTCCTCGACTTTGTTTGTTCTTATCGGCGCGATGCGGTTTTCGGCGCCGTCGGGGATCTGTAATGGCAGGATGCGTGCCATCTGTATGGTGTTGGGATTTGTTTATAAGTAATTGAATTTATTGGTTTTTATTTTTGTGGGTGGTTGGGCTCGGAAGGGCTTTGTTCGGTGGTTCGGATATTGGAGGTAAAGGCGTTCGGCTATCCGAACGTAGAGGGCGGTGTTTTCAGGGCCACATTTCGAGAACAAGCTGATTATCGAGTTCTGCTGGTGTTTTCTGTTTCGCCCTCCCGGGCGAGTCCCTTTTCCAGTCGTTTGTACGGACCGGAGACATGGTGGACACATGTACGGGGACATGGTTGACGCATTATGGACTGCACTCAGGGTCATTCAGGTCAATGGTCCGCAGTAGCTGGTGGCAGAAGTACACATCGAACAAATGTTCGGCATCTGAGTGCGGACGTATTGCTATCACTTTCCCAGCCAATCCCTTGGCAATGCGGAAGTAGCGTTTTCTGAAGCGGAAACGGCTGTGGTAGACCTTCGCCAGCACATCATCCAGACCGTACTCGAACTCTGTTGGTTGTTCGGGATACTTCCAGGGGCTCGTCCGATAGCGGCTGATAGGAACCTGATAAGACAGGGCCTCATGCGGGCGCTGCTGGTTGTAGATCTCCCGCCAGCGATCAAAGGCTGATTGGGCTTCAGCCAGATCATGGAAATGCCGACCCTTGAGAACTTCCAGCTTGAGGGATCGGTGGAAACGCTCATCCTTGCCATTGGTTTGCGGATGGTAGGGACGGCTGAAGCTCAGTCGAATTCCCAGGCTGACCAACCAGACACCAAGCTCCGAAAGCTCGCCAGGGTTACGCGGGGAGCCCCAAGGCGCGCCATTGTCGGTGTTGATTCTTTCTGGCAAGCCGTATCGCCTGAACACTTCTATCAGGCGTTCCTGGACTGTCTGTCGTCTCTCATTGGCACACGCCTGAATGGCGAGGCTGAAACGAGAGTGGTCGTCGATCAGCGTCAGGGGATGGCATTGGCCTTGTTGGGTTTGGAAGTGCCCTTTGAAGTCCATTTGCCAAAGGTCGTTAGGCGCTTCGTGCTCAAAGCGTTGCCAGGGCTTCTTCGCTTCCGATGCAGGCGATTCGACCAAATTGTTGCGATGCAGGATGTTCGTCACCGTACTGGGCGCAACACAACAGCCCAGAGCATGACTGATCTTGCGCCCACCCCAGGCTGGATGTGCTCGTCGAAGGGCCACCACTTGCGCCTCGATCTCTGCAGACGCTTGCCGAGGGCTACTGCGCGGTCGCCGGGATTGCTCCT
>NZ_JYFT01000050.1:0-82537 GCF_000931385.1 Pseudomonas sp. FeS53a | reverse complement strand
CCCCTCCGCTCCCGCCTACGCCGCCCTGTCCGTGGCCGGCCGCGTGCGTGAACACAACGAAGACGCCCTGCTGTGCAGCAGCACCCTGGGCCTCTGGGCCGTGGCCGATGGCATGGGCGGGCACCAGTGCGGCGAAGTGGCCAGCGCCACCGCCCTGGCCGCGCTGGAGCAGCACATCCAGGCCGGCGCCGACCTGCCCACGGCCGTACACGGCGCCAATGAAGCCGTGCTCGCGGTGGCAGCCGAAGGGGGCGAGGAGCGCCGCGGCATGGGCACCACCCTGGTCGCCCTGCACCTTCAGGGCGATGCCTACCAGCTGGCCTGGGCCGGTGACAGCCGCTGCTACCTCATCGACGCCAGCGGCATCCGCCAGATCAGCCACGACCACAGCTGGGTGCAGATGCTGGTGGACCTCGGCCAGCTCACCCCCGAGCAGGCCCGCCAGGACCCGCGTCGCAACGTCGTCACCCAGTGCCTCGGCCGGGACGACCAGGCCCTGGAAGTCGGCAGCCTGGTCGGTCGCCTCGCCCCGGGCGAGCTGCTGCTGCTGTGCAGCGATGGCCTCAGCAACGAACTGGACGACGCCACCCTGCACCAGGTCTGCAGCCGCTCGAGCACCCTCGAAGCGATGGTTGGCACGCTGGTCGAGCTAGCCAATTGCCATGGCGGCAGGGACAATATCTCCTGCATCGTGCTGGGCCTGTCGGCGCCGGAGCCTGTTCCACCGGAGGCCCCGCCACGCAGCTTCCTCAGCCGATGGTTCGGCTCCCGAAAACAGCGATAAGCGCACCTTCCTTCCCTATGAACGACAGCTTGTTGGAGATACCCGGCTACAGCGTGCAAGGCCGGCTGGGCCGTGGCGGCATGGCCGAGGTTTACCTCGCCACCCAGGAATCCCTGCACCGCCAGGTGGCGATCAAGGTCCTGCAACGCCTGGATGATGAAGCCTTCGCCAAGCGCTTCATCAAGGAAGCGCACCTGGTGGCCTCGCTGCACCACCCCGCGATCATCACCATCCACGACATCGGCCGGCTCGCCGATGGCCGCCCCTACATCGCCATGGAGTTCGTTGCCGGTGGCGACCTGGCGCAGCACCGTGGCGAGCGCTTCGAGCCCCAGCGGGCGCTGACCCTCATCCGGCAGATCGCCAGCGCCCTGGTGGTGGTGCACGACAAGGGCATGATCCACCGCGACATCAAGCCGGCCAACATCCTCTTCCGAGAGGACGGCACCGCCGTGCTCAGCGACTTCGGCATCGCCAAGGAACTGGCTCTGGACAGCGACCTCACCCAGCATGACGTCGCCGTCGGCAGCCCCGCCTACAGCAGCCCGGAGCAGGCCCAGTGCCTGCCCCTGGACCCGCGCAGCGACATCTACAGCCTGGGCGTGATCTTCCTTGAGCTGCTCATCGGCACCAACCCGTTCCGTGGCACCAGCTACACCCAGACCGTGCTCAACCACGTGCAGATGGAACCACCGCGCCTGGCCGGCGCCCTGGAGCCCTACCAGTTCCTGGTGGACCGCATGCTCGCCAAGGACCCGGAAGAGCGCTTCGCCGACTGCCGCGTGCTGCTGGCCAGCCTCGCCGAGCTGAACGAGAACGAGCAGGACCACACCCGCGTCACCCGCACCCCCGACCTCGCCAAGGGAGCCGGCTCCGCACGCACCTCCCCGCGTTCGCCCGTGCCGGCCGCTGCCCCGGCCCGTCGCCTGCCCGTCTGGGGCTGGGCGCTGCTTGGCGTGCTGCTGCTGGGGATCGGCTCCGCCGTCGGCCTGCACCTGGTCAAGCAGAAGGAAATCCGCGACCTCCTGGCCCAGGGCGAACAGCGCCTGGCCGCCGGCCAACTGGCCAGCCCGGCCGGTGACAGCGCCGAAGACTTCTTCAACCGCGTGCTCGCCCGCGAACCCGACAACGCCCAGGCCCGCGATGGCCTTGCCCGCGTCCTCCAGGCCCGCATCGAGGCCGCCCTGGCCCAGGGTGATGCGCGCCTGGCCGGGGACCGCCTGGTGCAACCCGAGGATGACAGCGCGGTCTACCACTACCGCCAGGCCCTGGCCCTGAAGCCGGACGAGGCCCGCGCCGAGCAGGGGCTCGACCGCGTCGCCGCGCGCTTCGCCCAGCTCGCCGACGAGGCCTACGGTCACCGCGAGTTCGCCCTGGCCCAGCAGTTCATCGAGGCCGGGCTCAAGGTCCGCCCGCTGGACGAACCCCTGCTGGCCCTGCAGGCCGGCCATGCCCAGCGCGTGCGCCGGGCCCAGGCCCGTGCCTCCGGCAGCCAGGCGGCACGGCAGCAGCAGAGCAGCAACCCGGTCAAGCGTTTGTGGAATCGCATCTTCGATTGATGCGCGGTAACAGGTCAGCTGGGCAATCGGCTTGGCGCAACGGAAATCAAGGACTTCGTACATGCTCAGGATTCACTTCGCGGACAACCGCCAGGAACCCATCTGGCTGGCGGACGAGCGCTTCACCATCGGCCAGGACGAACGCAACCACCTGGTACTGAACGAAGCGGACGTCAGCCCCTTCCACGCCGAGATCCGCCAGGACCACGGCCACTACTACCTCTCCGACTGCGGCACCCGCAACGGCACCCTGGTCAACGGCGAGCGCATCGGCGCCCGCTACCAGCTGCGTTCCGAGGACCGTGTGAAGGTCGGCTCCGTGGAACTGGTGCTGGTCGATCCGGCCAAGGTCAAGCCCAAGGCTGCCCCCACCGCGCGCTGGTTCCTGCAGGTGATCAAGGGCGAGAACGAAGGGCGCAAGTACCACGTCACCGGCTCCATGACCTTCGGCCGGTCGGTGAAGTGCGAACTGTGCTTCAGCGACCTGGAACTGTCCCGCCGGCACGCCGAGTTCTTCCTCAAGGACGACGTGCTGGAGATCAAGGACCTGGCCTCCGCCAATGGCGTCTACGTCAACCAGCAGAAGGTCGGCACCGCCGTGCTCGCCCCGGGCGACCAGGTGCGCATGGCCTCGGTGACGCTGCTGGTGATCGGGCCCAAGGTGGAAGTGCGCCAGGCGGCCGACGAGGACGCCACCCAGTTCGTGCGCGTGGTCGACCTGCCCAAACCGGCCCCGGCGGCCGCTCGTGAGGCGAGCCAGCCGGCAGCGGCCAACCCGCTGCGCGCCGTGGCACCGGCCCCCGCCGAAGCGGCAGCCTCGGTGGCCACCAATGAAGACGCCAAGGGGCGTCTGGTGCTGATCGGCGGCATCGTCATCGCCGTGCTGGGCATCGGCGCCGCCGTCGCCAAGTTCGTGCTCTGACCCGCCAGGACCTCGCGCCCGTGGGGCGCGGGGTCAATCCACGAAGTAGCTCACCACCCGCCACCGGCCGTCGCTGTCGCGCATCGGCGTCACCGTCTCGGTCGCACCGTCCCGGTGCTCGAAGTTGCTGCGGTACTGCAGGATCACGTATTCCCCATCCGGCAGCCCCGGCAACTGCGTGGCGTAGCTGGCGCCCTGCAGTTCACGTTGCTTGAGTGCCCCCAGGGGCGAGCGCAGGTCCACCGCCAGGGTCACCCAGTCGTACTGGCTGGTGCTGCGGCGCAGCACACTGGCCGCCTGCTGCCAGGTGCGGATGTAGTCTTCACGGTCGGCCACCGCCAGCCAGGCGCGGGCGGCGGCCTTGGCCTGCTCGATGGCCTGGGCCTCCCCAGCGGCCTGGGCCGGGGGCAGGACGCAGAACAGCAGGCCCACCAGCAGCGGCAGGATGCCGCGTCGGTTCATCACGAAATCCTCCTTGAGGCACCCGCCGCACAGGCGACGGGTGTGGGTTTCTACCTTAGTCCTTCAGGCGCTCGTCACGTTTCAGCTGAACCATGTCGCCCCGCGTGCACTGCTGCGGCTCGGTGGAAGTCAGGTCGTAGCAGCGCTGGCCGAAGCCCATGGGCCAGTAGATGATCGCGAACGGCGGCCAGAAGATCGACGCCACCCGGAAGCGCGCCCGCAGCTTGCCCTGTTGCACCGGCGCCCCGTCGATACGGGTGAGCTTGTAGGGGATGCCACCGCTGGCGCTCCAGAAGAACGGCCGGGTGGTGACCATGCCTTGCGGGTACTGCTCGGCGCGTTCGTAGACGGAAACCCGGGTGTTTTCCGGGAGCTTGAAATAGGTGCGGGTGGAGCAACCCCCCGCCACTAGGGCCACCGCCAGAAGGGCGGCCGTGCGCGTGTACTTCTTCACTTCCAATCCTTTTCGGTACGACTGTCCAGGGCGGTATCGCCGCCGGGTGCGCATGGTGCCCGGATCGGCTTGATGGCGCCAGGCCATTAGTCAGTGGATGGGCAGCACTGGGTGTTTATGTGAACCGTTCGACGGTGTGTCAGCGGGGGGATTTGTAGCTCGGCTGGTTATCGAGCCCCAGGAGCTGCTTTGTCACCCGAGTGGTTCCTCTTGAACGGAAAGGTGAGCAAGGCGTGAGCGCACGCTGGACTCGTTTTAGGCCAAAAAGGTGGGGCAGGGACACTGCTCCTTCTGGAGGCCGAGTGGAGTCGTCGTGAAACGCAGCGAAGCGAAGTAACAGCCGAAGGCTGGCCCGAAGGGCGAGCGAAGCGAGTCAAGGGCTTGAGCGACATGGATGTCGCGAGATGCAGGGGCAAGTTTTTTGATTCCTTTTCACCGGGCTGGCGATCCAGCGACTGGAAAAGGGATTCGCCCGAGGGGGCGAAACAAAAAATATCCGCGAAGCTCGATTACCGGCTTGACCGCGAGCTTGCTCAGCCGCGACCTGAGCTGAGGTGGAGACAAACAAAAGCCCCGGCGCTTTCACGACGGGGCCTTTCGGAACGGGACGGGAATCAGAACACCCGGATCGGGTACTCCACGAACACCCGCACCTCGTTGCCATCGTCCACATAGCTGTTGACGTTGTTGGACGCCCGCAGCATCGAACCGCGCAGCTTCAGCTTGAGGTCCTTGGCCGGGCCTTCCTGCACCAGGTACTGCAGCTGGTTGAAGATCTCGCGCTCCTGGCCACGGCCGGCCTGGCCGGCGTCGATGTTGTCGCCGCGCACGTAGGCCACGCGGTAGCTCAGGCCGGGGATGCCGTACTCGGCGAAGTCCAGGCCGTAGGCCACCTGCCAGGAGTTCTCATCCTTGCCGTTGAAGTCCGACCAGTAGGAGTTGGCCAGCCAGATGGTGGTGCCGCCGTCGCCGATGTAGTCGGCACTCTGGTAGCCGCCGTAGAGGTAGCCGATGTCACCGCTGCTGCGCTGGTGGGCGAGGGTGAAGGAGTGCGCGCCCATGGCGTAGGTGGCCGCCAGGCTCCAGATGCGGTTGGTGCGGTTGTCGTCCTTGGCGAAATCCTTGTCCAGGCGGGTGCGGTAGCCGTTGAAGTCCAGGGTCAGGGAACGGTCCTTGGCGATCGGGTAGACGTAGTTCAGGTTCACGTACTGCTTCTTCAGCACGTCTTCCACGTCGGAGCCGTACAGCGAGGCACTGAACTGGTCGTTGAAGCGGTAGCTGCCGCCCAGCACGTCGATGCGCTTGAGACCGCCGCTGTCACGGCCTTCGGCGCTCTTGCGGGCCTCGGCGGTGAAGTGGCCGGCGTTCAGCTCCAGGCCCTCGATCTCCTTGGAGGTGATCAGGGTGCCGGTGTAGCTCTCCGGCAGCAGGCGCGAATCGTCGTAGCTCAGCACCGGCAGGGCGGGCATCTGGTCGCCGAACTTCACCACGGTGTTGGAGAAGCGCGCCTTGATCGCCGCACCGCCACGGGCGATGTCGTCCTGGGCGTGGCCGCTGTCGCCGGGCTTGAAGAAGTCGATGCCGGCCGCGCCGACACGGCCCTTGCCGCCGTCCAGGCGCAGGCCGTAGAGGCCGAAGGCGTCGACGCCCACGCCCACGGTGCCCTGGGTGAAGCCGGAGGTGAAGGTGCCGATGACGCCCTGGCCCCACTCCATCCTGTCCTTGTTGTGGTGCTTGTAGTCGCGGTTCATGTACGCGTTGCGCAGCAGCACGTCGAGGTGGCTGTCTTCCACGAAGCCCTTGGCAGTGGACTGGTCGTCGGCCAGGGCAGAGGTGGAGGCGGCGATGCAGAGGGCGATCAGGCTGAGCGTGTTCTTCATGTTCGGTGCGGCTCGGTTTTTCGAAAGGCGGCGATTCTGACCAAGTCGTCCAAGGGGTTCAACCCGCCTAAGGTCGCGTTTTGCCCCTGGCAGCGTGGGCGACTGCCCGTGCTGCCTGCCGGAGCCGACCGCTCTGCGACGGGGTGTCCAGGCTGCGGATGACCTTCCGTCCGGTTCGTTGAACCCTAGACGCGCTCTGCCGGTCGATCACCCTGCCGCATTCGGGCGGCACGTGCGGAGGCCCGGTCGTATCCGCACCCATTGGAACCGGCAGGGCCTGGACGCTCACCTCGAACGGCGGCCGCGCCCTGTCCACGACACTCAGGACGGGTCATGCACATGCCACGTATCCCCTCTCGCCTCGGCGCCCCTTGCGCCGCACTGTCCCTTGCCTTCCTCGGCCTGCCGGCCGGTGCTGCCGACTTCATCGTCAACCAGACCGACGACCGCTACGACGGGGTCTGCGATGCCCACTGCTCCCTGCGCGATGCGGTCTCCGCCGCCAATGCGCTGCCGGGGCCGGACCGCATCATCCTCCAGGCTGAAACCTACCGCCTCAGCCTGCCCGCCGGGCGCGACGAGGAGGGCGACGTGCTGGACGAGGACGACAACCTCAATGGCGACCTCGACATCCGCGATTCCCTCACCATCGTCGGCCAGGGCCCCAGCCGCACCATCATCAGTGGCAGCCCCGAGGCCAACGACCGGCTGATCGAAGTGTTCGCCGGGGCCCGCGTGGTGCTGGAGCGCCTGCGCCTCACCGGTGGCCACAGCTCCACCTACGGCGGCGCCCTGGAGAACCACGGCGAAGTGGTGCTGCGCCAGGTGGAGGTGAGCGGCAACCGCTCCACGGCGGCCTTCCAGCCCGGCAACGGCGGCGGCGTGGCCAACCACGGACGGCTGGAGGTGCACCGCTCGTTGTTCGCCAACAACTGGGCGGGGGCCGGCGAAGGGCACTACGGCCTCGGCGGCGGTCTGTACAACGACGGCGACCTGTTGCTGCGCGACAGCACCCTGCTCGGCAACCGCGCCAGCGACGACGATGATGCCGGCTTCGGCGGCGGGCTCTACAACAAGGGCCGCGCCGACGTGGCGCGCACCACCTTCACTGGCAACGAAGCCAGCTTCGGCTCGGCCATCGGCAACGACGGCGTGCTAACCCTGGCCAATGCCACCCTCAGCGGCAACCGCCAGCCCTACTACGGCCAGGCGACCTTCAACAACGGCCAGTACCAGGTGGGCGGCACGCCGCCCGAAGCGCTGCTGGTGAACGTGACCATCGCCAACAACAGCGGTGGCTACGGGTTGATCAACCTCGGCAAGGTGACCCTGCGCAACAGCATCATCGCCGGCAACCTCGACGAGGACCTGTCGACCCCGATGAACTGCGACAACCGGGGCGCCCAGGCGCAGTACAAGGCCATCGGCCTGCTGCTCGGCACGGGGCCTGGCAACTGCACGGGCGAGCTCTACGTGGAGCAGGCCGATGTGATGACCAAGGTCCTCTACCCGCTGGCGGACAACAACGGCCGCACCCAGACCCACGCCCTGCGCCCGCGCAGCCCGGCGGTGGACGCCGGCATCGGCACCTGCACCGCCCGTGACCAGCGCGGTTCCAAGCGGCCGCGTGACGGGGATGGTGATGGTGTGGCGCGCTGTGACCTGGGGGCCTATGAGCGGCCGAAGCCGTGGGTGGCGAAGCCTTGAGCGGGTGTAGAGAAAGGGGGCCGGGGCCTGCGAGGGACCCGGTGCTTTTGGGGTGAGGAGGCAGCTGCTAGAGGACGAAGTTGATTACCGAGTTCCGCGGATGTCTTCTGTTTCGCCTTGCCGGGCGAGCCCCTTTTGGCAGTCGTCGGGGTGCCGAACCACCCAAAAGGGGCCAAAAGGGCTCGCCCCACCATCCGGGTCCCGCTTCGCGGGACTTCCCTCGCTCCGTCGTTGCTCCGGGGGGCAGCGCGATGGGCCATCCATGGCCTGACGCGCTTCTCGCGGCATTCATGCCGCTCGTCCCCCTGCGCAACGACTGCGCTCGGCCTCCTGAAGGGGCAGTTTCCCTGCCTGACCTTTTCAGCCAGACGGTGGGGTCAGCGTGCGCTTCATACATGTCGTTGCAAAGGGCAGAGGCTCCCGGTTCAGTCGTCCCGGGTCAGCACTTCCAGCAGTTCGATCTCGAACACGAGGTTGGAGCCGGGGGTGATGTGGGCGCCGACCTGGCGGTCGCCGTAGGCCAGGTGGGCGGGGACGTGGAGCTTGCGCTTGCCGCCGACCTTCATGCCCATCAGACCCTGGTCCCAGCCCTTGATCACTCGGCCGGTCCCGATCACGCACTGGAAGGGGCGGCCTTTCTGGTAGGAGGAGTCGAACAGGGTGCCGTCCTCCAGCCAGCCGTTGTACTGGGTGGTGATCAGCGCGCCCTTGACCACGGCCTTGCCGTCGCCTTCGAGCAGGTCTTCGATCTTCAGTTCATCGCTCATGGGAGTCGCTCCGGTGGGGAAGGCGCGCGTTTTCGCAGGAAGCGCGGCGCTTGGCAAGGGGCCGGTCGTGGGGCGACCGGCCCTCGGCTCAGGCTTCGGCGGGCTCGTCCGGCTCCTGCTGCTGCAGGGTCCACATCTGCGCGTAGGTACCGCCGGCCTCCAGCAGTTCGCGGTGGGTGCCCTTTTCGATCACCCGGCCGGCGTCGAGCACCAGGATCTGGTCGGCGTCCATCACCGTCGACAGGCGGTGGGCGATGACCAGGGTGGTGCGGCCTTCCTGGATGCGGTCGAGGGCGGTCTGGATGGCCTTCTCGGACTTGGAGTCCAGCGCCGAGGTGGCCTCGTCGAAGATCAGGATCGCCGGGTTCTTCAGCAAGGCCCGGGCGATGGCGACGCGCTGCTTCTCGCCGCCAGAGAGCTTCAGGCCGCGCTCGCCCACCGGGGTTTCGTAGCCGTCGGGCAGGCGCTGGATGAAGTCGTGGATGTGGGCGGCGCGGGCGGCGGCCTCCACCTCTTCGCGGGTGGCGTCGGGGCGGCCGTAGCGGATGTTGTAGTAGATGCTGTCGTTGAACAGCACCGTGTCCTGGGGAACGATGGCGATGGCCCCGCGCAGGGACGACTGGGTCAGCTCCCGCAGGTCGTGGCCGTCGATGCGGATGTGGCCGCTGTCGATGTCGTAGAAGCGGTAGAGCAGGCGGGCGAGGGTGGACTTGCCCGAGCCGGAGTGCCCCACCACGGCCACCGTGCCGCCGGGCGGGATCTCGAAGTCCACGCCGTGGAGGATCTCCCGGCGCGGGTCGTAGCCGAAGTGCACGTTCTCGAAGCGCACCCGGGGCCGGGTGGCCTGCAGCGGTACGGCGCCCTCGGCGTCGCGCACGTCCTGGCGCTCGTCCAGCAGGCCGAACAGCCGCTCCATGTTGGTCAGCGACTGCTTCACCTCGCGGTACATCATGCCGAGCAGGAACAGCGGCGCGGAGAGCTGCAGCAGGTAGGTGTTCACCAGCACCAGGTCGCCGATGGTCAGTTCGCCGGCCACCACGCCGGCGGCGGCGCGCCACATCATCGCGGTCACGCCCAGGGCGACGATGGCGGTCTGGCCCAGGTTGAGCAGCGCCAGGGACTTGGTCGCCTTGACCTTGGCGTTCTCCAGGTGGCGCAGGTTCTCGTCGTAGCGCGCCGCTTCGTGGGCTTCGTTGTTGAAGTACTTCACCGTCTCGTAGTTGAGCAGTGAGTCCACTGCACGCTCGTTGGCGCGGGTGTCCGCCTCCACCGAGGCGCGGTAGTAGGCGGTGCGCCACTCGGTCACCGCCACCGTCCACAGGCCGTAGGCCACCAGGGTGGCGAGGGTGATGAGGGCGAAGCCCCAGTCATAGGCCCCGACCAGCACGGCGGTGACCATGACGATCTCCACCAGGGTCGGGACGATGGTGTAGAGGGTCCAGTCCAGCAGGTCGGAGATGGCGCTGCCACCGCGCTCCACGTCCCGCGCCACGCCGCCGGTGCGCCGGCCCAGGTGGAACTTGAGGCTGAGGCCGTGCAGGTGCTGGAACACCTGCAGGGTGATCTGCCGTGAGGCCCGCGCCATGACCCGGGCGAACACCACCTGGCGCAGCTCGGTGAACAGGGTCACGCCGATGCGTGCGGCACCGTAGGCCAGCAGCAGGCCGGCCGGCA
Organism: Pseudomonas sp. FeS53a; assembly: GCF_000931385.1. Taxonomy (NCBI): domain Bacteria; kingdom Pseudomonadati; phylum Pseudomonadota; class Gammaproteobacteria; order Pseudomonadales; family Pseudomonadaceae; genus Pseudomonas; species Pseudomonas sp. FeS53a. Next base: position 72,328 of record NZ_JYFT01000050.1, on the reverse strand, counting down.
GCACCACCAGGCTGGGGGCGACGTTGAGCTGGTCGACGATCTGCTTGAGCGCCATGGGCACGTAGAGGTTGACCAGCTTGGCCGCGAGGATCAGCCCCAGGGCCACGGCGATGCGCCCGGTGTAGGGGCGTAGATAGGGGAGGAGGGTGGCGATCACCGCGGCATCGCCACGGGCGTTTGCCTGGCGCGCCACCGGGGTGGCGCCGTCATGGGTGCTGCCGGCGTCCGCCGGCGGGGTCTGGGTCTGTTCGTTCTGGGCTGCCATCGCCCACCTGCCTTGTGTCGTCGAGAAGGGGCGACCTTACTCCAGCGCCGGCGCGGGTGCGAATCGTGTCGGTCGATGGTGGTCATCGACCGCTGGTGGGCGGTCAGGCGTCGCGCAGCACCTTGCGCTCTGCGTCCTGGCCGTCGAAGCCGTGCTCCAGCTTCACCTTCAGCGCCAGGTCGGTGCGCGAGTCGGCGAAGCGCAGCGCATCGGCCAGGCTGACGCGGTTGGCCTCGACCAGGCGGAACAGGCTCTGGTCGAAGCTGCACATGCCGGCCTCCAGAGCGTTCTCGATGGCGTCCTTGAGCTCGTGCAGCTCGTCGCGCAGCACCAGGTCACGCACATGGGGCGTGCCCAGCATCAGCTCTACAGCGGCCACGCGCTTGTGGTCGATGCCTGGCACCAGGCGCTGGCCGACCATGGCCAGGAGGTTCTGCGAGAGGTCGGCGAGCACCTGCTTGCGCGCCTCGTCGGGGAAGAAGCGGGTGACGCGCTCGATGGCATGGCGGGCGCTGGTGCCGTGCAGCGTGGCCACGCACAGGTGGCCGGTCTCGGCGTAGTGCAGGGCGTGCTGCATGGTGTCGGCGTCGCGCACCTCGCCGAGCATGATCACGTCCGGCGCCTCGCGCAGGACGTTGCGCAGTGCGGCGGAGAAGCTGTGGGTGTCCAGGCCCACCTCGCGCTGGTCGACGATGGAGCGACGGTGCGGGTGGAGGAACTCGATGGGGTCTTCGATGCAGATGATGTGGCCGCTGCGCTGTGCGTTGCGGTGGTCGAGCATGGCCGCCAGGGTGGTGGACTTGCCGGAGCCGGCGGCGCCCACCACCAGGATCAGGCCGCGGTCCTGCAGGGCCAGCTTCTCCAGCACCGGTGGCAGGCCGAGGCTCTCCAGGCTGGGGATGCTGGTCTTGATCAGGCGCACCACCATCGAGACCTCGCCCCGCTGCAGGTACATGTTGGCGCGGAAGCGGCCGCTGCCGGGCAGGCTGACGGCCAGGTTCATCTCCCATTCGCGCTCGAACTCGGTGACCTGGGCGGGGGACATCAGCTGGTAGGCGAGCTGGCGCACTTCGCCGGGCTGCAGGGCGCGTTCGCCCACGGGCCGGGCGTGGCCTTCGATCTTGATGTGGGGCGGCGAGCCGACGCTGAAGAACATGTCGGAGCCCTGGTGCTGGTGCAGCAGGTCCAGGTAGGTGAATACGCCGGGGACCGTGTCGAGGGAGTCGCTCATCCCGCCTCCTTGCTGGGTGGATCGGGCAAGCCTAGCAGCGGCGGCGCGGGGCGTGCCATCCGGCACGGCGTCGCAGGGGGAAGAGGGGGAGGGGAGAGGGGAACGTGGAAAGGCCCGGCGCTGCCGGGCCTCGGGGCGGATCAGTCCTGGCGGCTGGTGACTTCCACCAGGTGGTAGCCGAACTGGGTCTTCACCGGGCCCTGGACCACGCCGACCGGCGCGCTGAAGACCACGGTGTCGAACTCGCGGACCATCTGGCCGGGGCCGAAGGAACCGAGGTTGCCGCCGTCACGGCTGGAGGGGCAGGTGGAGTTGTCCTTGGCGACCTGGGCGAAGTCGGCACCGCCTTCGATGGCGGCTTTCAGTTCGTTGCACTTGGCTTCGCTGGAAACCAGGATGTGGCGGGCGGTTGCGCGGGGCATGGGAGGACTCCTCTGGAAAAGCGCAGAGCCTACCGTAATGCGCCGGCCAGTCAAACGCCCGTGGGGGCTGGACAACGGCGCGCGGCTGCCCAAGTATCGCCGCGCGTTTCGTCCCGGAGTCGTCCATGCGCCTTGCCCTGTCCGCCCGCTGCCTCGGGTTGCTGTTGTTGTCCGCCTCGCCCGCCTTTGCCGCGTCCTGCCCGGCGGGGCAGACGCAGGTCTGCCTGGGGGGCTGCATCTGCGTGCCCGACCCGGACGGGGTGATCGGCCCGGCCCAGCAGCGGGTCGGCGAGGTGGCGGCCACCTCCCTGGAGGGCTGGATCCTGCGCTCCCGCGCCTCGGCGCTGAGCCAGGGCACCGCGCCGATCCCGCCGGCGATCCGCCAGATGCTGCTGCCGTACTACCCCACCGATGTGCTCGACAACGTGCGCTACCGGGTGGGCGATGCCGACGACATGGCCGCCGCCCGCACCATGTTGCAGAACCCCGACATCAAGGCGGTGACGCTGGTGGACGTGATCGTCTTCCGCAACGAGGCCCTGGCCCAGGACGCCGCGCTCTGGGCCCACGAGCTGTTCCACGTCCAGCAGTACCGCCAGTGGGGCAGCCTGGAATTCGCCCGGCGCTACACCCGCGATTACGACGCGGTGGAGTCGCCGGCCTACCGCCAGCAGTTCGACGTGGCCCGCGAGCTGCGGCAGCAGGTCCAGCGCCCGGCCCACTGATCAGGCCGGGGTGTCGTCCCGGCCGATGTCGACGCGCTTGCCGATGTCCCGCAGGCGGGCCAGCTGGTCCACCACCGAGGGCGCTTCGTCCAGGCTGCCGACGAAGGTCCACAGGTAGGTCATCACCGCGTAGATGTGCCCGGCCTTGACCTGCTCGGCAGAGGCCAGGCAGGTGATGGCGACCACGAACAGCAGCGCAGCCATCACCCCCAGCAGCAGGTAGGCCACCGCCTCGCGGTCGGAGAGCCGCACCCGCAGGCTCGACAGGTGCCGGTAGTGGCGCAGCAGGCTGCCCCGGCCGACCCGACCCACCAACGCCACCTCCTGCTCCAGGCGGTCGTTCAGGCGCTCGTGCAGGGCCTGGTTGCGGGTGGCGAAGCGCGGCAGGCAGGCCAGGCACAGCGAGAGGGCCAGCAGGCAGGCCGCGCCCACCCAGGGCTCGATGGCCAGCAGCATCGCCGCGGCGCCGACGATGGAGACCAGGGCGGTGGCGATGATCGGGATCTGCTTCTCGAAGAAGTCGACGAACTCCCGTGCCAGCACCACCCGTGCCGCCACCTTCGAGGTGCCATGCTGCTGCCGGCGCTGGTAAAGCACCACCGGCACCGCCAGTTCGGCATAGATGCGGGTGAAGGTGCGGGTGTCCACCGCACGGCGCGCCGCGCCCACCACCCAGAAACCCAGCACCACCAGCGCATAGAGCACCGCCAGGCGCGCTTCGCCGCGCACGATGGCGTCGATGGCGAACCCGGCGAACAGCGGGTAGGCCAGCATCAGCAGGTTCTCCAGGGCGACCAGGGAGAAGGTGCCCAGCAGCTTGCCGGGGTAGGCGCAGGCGATGGCCTTGAGGGTGGTGGCGGCGGATTGCTGGCCGAGGCGGGCGCCGGTGGAGGCCAGTTGCTCGGTATCGAGGGGGTGCATCGTCGGTAGACCGTAGTGAGTGAAGAAGGGTCGCGCTATGATTTGAGCGGCCGCTCAATTTTCCTTGAGCAGTCGCTCAAAATTCAAGAGCCACTCATTCCCCGGAGACCCCATGGCCCGTCCCCCCGCTGCCGAACGCAAGGATCAGATCATCACCGCCGCCCTGGAGCTGTTCCTGCGCAACGGCCTGGCCAGCGTCTCCACCCGTGATCTGGCGGAGCACACGGGGTTGTCCCGCAGCCACCTGTACCACTACTTCAGTGACTGGAAGACCCTGCGCCGGGCGGCGTTCGAGCGCTTCTCCGAAGAGCAGCTGGCCGGCACCCAGGCGTTGCTCCAGGGGCTCGACCCCGAGCCTGCGCTCATCGCGCTGATGCGCGATTGCCTGCCGGCGCGCAAGGACGACGCGGCCTGGACGCTCTGGCTGGATGCCTGGGATGAATCCCTGCACGACCCGGAACTGGCCGAGGCCTACCGGCTGGCGCTCGGCCAATGGCAAGGGCTGTTGCAGGGGCTGATCGCCGAGGGGTGCGCCAGTGGGGTGTTCAGCTGCGATGACCTGCCACGGGCCACCCGGCAGATCACCGCCCTGGCCAACAGCTACGCGGCGGACCTGCTGCTGGAGCCCTCGCCCATCACCCTGGAGGCGGCGCTGGAGGAAATCATCGAAGTGGTGAGCTTGCTGCTGGGGGCGCCCAGGCTGGGCGCACGGCTGAAGCCTGCGTGAGGAGTGCCCGCGCAGTGGCGCGCGGGGCGCGGGTCAGTGGACCGTGGTCCCCGGCGCGTCCAGCAGGCGCTGGGCCGAGGTCAGCCGCTCCAGTTCGCGGCGCACCATGTTGGCGTACTCCGGCGGCTTGAACTGGTAGAGCTCGGTGGCCACCCAGGCCAGCCAGCGCGGGCCGAGGGCGACGCGCTGGGCCAGCAGGCGCAACGCGTCGGCGCGGGCGCGCTCGGCGTGTTCCTCGTGGAAGTCCCGGCGGCTCATCAGGCCACGGAGAGGCCCACGTAGACGTTCTGCACGTCATCGTGGCCGTCGAGGGCTTCGAGGAAGGCCTCCACTTCCTCCAGCTCGGCGCCGGAGAGGGTGACCGGGTTCTTGGCCTTGTAGCCGAGGTTGGCCGAATGCACGGTGAAGCCGAAGTCCGGCAGGGCCTTGCACACGGCGTCCAGGTCGGTGGGCTCGGTGTAGAACACGCTGGTGTTGTCGTCACCGGGCTCGAAATCCTGGGCGCCGGCTTCGATGGCGGCCAGTTCCACGTCGGCATCGGCGCTGGCCGGCTCGGCCTCGATGATGCCCAGGTGGTCGAAGTCCCAGGACACGGAGCCGGAGGTGCCCAGTTGGCCCTTGCGGAACAGCACGCGGATTTCTGCCACGGTGCGGTTCAGGTTGTCGGTCAGGCACTCGACGATCACCGGCACGCGATGCGGGGCGAAGCCTTCGTACAGGGTGCGCTCGTAGTTGACCACCTCACCGGACAGCCCGGCGCCTTTCTTGATGGCGCGCTCCAGGGTGTCCTTGGGCATGGAGGCCTTCTTGGCCTGGTGAACGGCCAGGCGCAGCTTGGGGTTCATGTCCGGGTCGGCGCCGTTGCGCGCGGCGATCATGATTTCCTTCACCAGCTTGCCGAAGATCTTCCCTCGGGCGTTGGCGGCGGCTTCTTTGGGTTTGGCTTTCCACTGGGCGCCCATGGCGTATCTCCCGCAGGTTGATGGGGCGGACGTGACCGTCCGGCAGGGCGGCGATTCTACCGGGCCAGCAGGTGCGCCTGCCAGCGGGGCGCCGAGTGGTGCGCGGGGGTTCACAGCGCCCTCGCCAGGCGTCGGGCGCGGTGCAGGCCGTTTTCCAGGCGTGGGGCACCGGCCTTGCGGATCGGACCCAGGGTCAGCGTTTTCACCGGGCGTACGCCGCAGAAACGCAGGGTGGTGCACTCCATCTGCCGCAGGCCCGGCGCGCCCTGCACCCAGCGGAAGTACCAGGGTGGCGTGTCGAGGGTGACCAACTGGTGAGCCGAGCGCCCCTTCAGCAGTTGCTCCGGCCATGGGTTGCCGTCGCGATAGGCGAAGGCGAAGCCGGGCAGCAGCACGCGGTCCAGAAAGCCCTTGAGCAGCGCCGGTACGCCACCCCACCAGATGGGGTAGACGAAGCACAGGTGGTCGGCCCAGGTAAGCAGGTTGCAGGCCTCGACCAGGTCCGCCTCCAGGGGCTGTGGGTGTCGGTAGCCGCTGCGCAGCACCGGGTCGAACTGCAGGTGATGCAGCGCCAGTGTGCGCACGTCGTGGCCGGCCTCCCGGGCCGTTTCGCCGTAGGCCTCGGCCAGGGCCGCGCAGTAGCTGTCACCGTCCGGATGGCCGAGCACCACCAGTACCTTTCTCGTGTTCATGTACCGCCTCCTTGAGCAAGGCGGCAGTCTGCGGTCTGCCCCTAAGGGCAGAGTCAAGCCACAGAGGGGGCGGAGGTGTTGCAGAGCACGTCGTCGGCCCGTGCGGTGTCGGCCAGGCACCGGGCGATCTCTTCGTCGACCTCTCCCAGCCGGGCGTCCAGCCGGCGCAGGCGGGCCAATTCGGCGCGTACTGCCTGGCGCTTGGCCTGCAGGTGCTGGCGCAGCAACGTCCAGTCGGGCGTGTCCACGCCCCGCAGCAGGGGCTCCAGTTCGGCGAGGCTGAAGCCCACCGATTGCGCCTGGCGGATCAACAGCAGGCGTTCGAGGTGCGACACGTCGTAGCAGCGATAGGTGCCCCGACGTGGTACCGGGCCCAGCAGGCCACGGCTCTCGTAGAGGCGGATGGCCTTGGCGCTGGCGCCGCTGCGGGCGATGAGCTGGCCGATCTGCATGGTGTCGCTCTCCTCGGGCTGGGCGGGTCATTCTGGTATGCGCCGGCCGGGCTTGTCACCGCTGGCGACCGGCCGTCGCTACAATCCGCGCTTTGCCCGGAGCCCTCCATGAGCCATGCGCCCTACGGCGTCGGCGATGCCTCTTACCAGGCCGCCGGCGGCATCGACGGTTTGCGCCGTCTGGTCGACGACTTCTACCAGCAGATGGACAACCTGCCCGAGGCGGCGGCGCTGCGCCGGCTGCACCCCGAGGACCTGGCGCCCTCGCGGGACAAGCTGGCCTGCTTCCTCAGCGGCTGGCTGGGCGGCCCGCGCCTGTTCAGCGAGAAGTACGGCTCCATCGCCATCCCGGCGTTCCATGCCCGCTGGCCCATCGACGAGGCGCTCAGCGAGGCGTGGCTGCTGTGCATGGAGCGGGCGATCGCCCGGCAGGGCTACGCGGCGGACTTCGCCGAGTACCTGTTGGTGCAGTTGCGGGTGCCGGCCGAGCGGGTGGTGCAGGCCGCCCGGGCGCGGCACGGCTTGCCGGGCTGAGGTTCAGCGCCGGCGGCGCAGGTCGTCGAGGAAGCTGCAGGCCTGGTCGATGTCTTCGCCCCAGGCCAGCAGCCACGGCTGCTCGCCGCACCACTGCATGAAGCGCAGCAGCAGCCCGAGCTGCTGCGCATCCAGCGCGCCGAGGCGGGTGCGGGTGTCCTCGCGGTAGGCGGGGGAGGGGTTGAGGTTGAGGATGAGGAAGCCCAGCAGCAGGTTGATCTCATCGGGCGGCGACTCCAGCACCAGCCGCAAGTAGGACGGCAGCGCCCAGCGCCAGCCGGCGGCGGAGAGGCTGCTCATGTCGTCGTGCAGCCAGAAGAGGGCCTCCATCGGCAGCTTGCGCCCGGGCCAGATGGCCAGCTCCGTGCGCAGCATGTCGCAGGCGTCGCAGCCGCTGGGGTGAAAGGACAGGTCCGGGCCTTCGGGCTTGTCCACCGGGGGCAGCAGGCGGTCCAGTTCGTCGAGCAGTTCCAGCCGGTCCATGTCAGCCCCTCCGCTGTCGCAGGGGGAAACGGACGTGGTCGGGGGTTCGCAGGGCAGGGCTCATGGGGTTCCTTCCATGGGGTGGTGGGGTGTCGGGTGCCACGTTCTGGGACGGTCGTCCGGGCGGTCGCCGATGATGCTCGCTGCGCTGTGCCGAGCGTTGCCTTGCGTCAACATGTGCGCTTTTCACGGAGGAAAACCATGCCTGTCCAGTACCCGCTGACAACCGCTGCATGACTCCTCGGTCTGCCTGTAAGCCCAAACGCCGGCTGATTCCCCTGTCATCCCCGGCCGCTCCCGTGCTGGGGCCGCTGACGGTGGGCCTGGGCGTGGGTAATCTGCGCCCCCTTTTACTTGCCGGCGCTGCCCATGAATCCGTTGCCCATCGTCCTGCTGGTTGCCCTCGGCCTGGTGCCTGCCGTGGCTGATGCTCGCGCCGTCGACACGGTTGTGGCGGCCCCCGCCCCGGCCTCGCTCGGGCTGCCGCCGCTGGAGCCGGTGCAGGGCGAGCTGCGCGGCGCGCGGCTGCTGCACCAGGCGGACTGGTTGCGGGTGCAGTTCCTGGCGCCGGGCCAGCGTGGAGCGGCCGAGGCGGCGTTGAGCGCGCTCAAGGCCAGCGGGGCGCCGGGCCCTGGCGCGGTGGGTGGTGTGCCGCTGGTGCCGTTGCCCGATGCACTGGAGCGCCTGGCCGCGCGGCTCGGCGTCACGCCCGGGCCGGCGCCGGTGGTGGTGGCCGAGGGGCAGGTGCTGGGGCGGCTCGCCCAGGGGTTCAGCCTGCCCGTGGGGCGCGGCGCCTGGCTCTACGGCTACACCGGCCCGCGCGGGTTGCTGGCGCTGGGCGCCGTGCTGGAGGAGGGGGCGGACTCCCAGGCCTTGATGGGCGCGTTCCTCGCCCTCAACCGCGAGCACGGCCTGTTGCTGGTGGACTGGCCCCAGCGGCTGTTGCTGATCGGCGCCGATGCCAAGGGCCAGGTGCAGGGCTGGCGGCCCTGAACGGGGCTATTCCGGTGCGAATGGCCTGGGATTTGCCCGGCCCCCGTGGTTGAATCCACCCCTATCCGTCCGGCCAGGCAACCATTCGCCCGTCTGCCGGTCATACGCCCTTCCAATAAGTCGCGACCCCAGCCCCGAGCAGGCTCGCGCACCCGGGCGCAACCCGTCCAAGGAGGCATCCATGCGCGTCACCTCTACCGTCCTGCGGCTTGCGGCCCTGTCGCTGGGCCTGTTGCTCGCCCAAGGCGCCCGTGCCGGCGATGAAGCGCAGCTGATCGAGGCCCTCAACGCCTACCGCGGCCAGGTGCAGAGCTGCGCCGGCCAGGCTTCTCTGGAGCTGCCGCCGCTCACCGCCGACCCGCGCCTGGTTATTTCCGCCACCACCATGGGCGACCTGCAGGAGGCGATGACCCAGTCGCGCTACCCCATGGTCAATGTCCAGGCCATCAGCCTTTCCGGCCCCCGCGATGCGCAGTCGGCGATGAAGGCCATCCGCGAGAGCTTCTGCCAGGTGGTGCTGGACCCGCAGTTCGTCGACATCGGCGTCAGCCGCGATGACCGCGAGTGGCGCATCGTCCTGGCCCGGCCGCTGCTCACCGGGCGCCTGGGCGACTGGCAGGCCGAGGGCCAGAAGCTGCTGGAGCAGATCAACACCGCCCGTGCCCAGTCCCGCCAGTGCGGCACCCAGTTCTTCGCCGCCGCTGCGCCGCTGAGCTGGAACGCCTCCCTGGCCACGGCGGCCGAGGGGCACTCCCGCGCCATGGCCAACAACAATTTCTTCGACCACAAGGACCGCGACGGCCGCACCCCGGGTGACCGCGCCGAGCTGTCCGGCTACATCGGCCGGCAGATCGGCGAGAACATCGCCGCCGGCCAGGACACCTCGCGCAAGGTGCTCGACGGCTGGCTCGCCAGCCCCGGCCACTGCGCCAACCTGATGAACCCGCAGTTCCGCGACCTGGGCGCCGCCTACTCGGTGGACCCGAAGAGTGACGCCGGCATCTACTGGACCGCGCTGTTCGGCAGCCAGTGACCCCGCGCCGGCCTCAGGGCCGGCGTTTGGTACCCGCCCGCCGCGCCGGTTCCCGCGTGGCGGCGCGGGCCGCCACTTTCATCAGGCGCTGGAAGGTGGGGCAGGCCAGGTGGTCCTCCGCCGGGCAGTCCACCGCGTGGCGCAGGCTGTCGCGGATCGCCGACAGCTGGCGGATGGTCGCGTCCAGCGCGTCGGCCTGTTCCGCCAGGCGCTGGCGGTCCAGGGTCGGTTGCCGTGCGCTGCCGAGCAGGGCGCCGATGTCGTCCAGCGAGAACCCCGCCGCCCGTCCCATGGCGATCAGCGCCAGGCGCTCCAGCACGTTGGCGTTGAACACCCGCTTCATGCCGGCGCGGCCGATGGAGCGGATCAGTCCCTTCTCCTCGTAGTAGCGCAGCGTCGAGGCCGGCAGGCCGGAGTTTCTCGCCACCTGGGCGATGTCCATCTCTTTCATGCTTGACCTCAAGTCGACTTGAACTGGCAGCCTGATTCCACGGGCGTTCCGTGACAGTGGAGGAGCTAAGCATGAACGGTGAGACGGTGGTAGCGGTGGCGGGGATCGGCGTGGGCGCGACCCTGGTGATGGACCTGTGGGGCTGGCTGCTGCGCCGCCTGACCGGCAACGCCGGGCTGGACTACGCCCTGGTGGGGCGCTGGGTCGGGCACATGCCCCGTGGCCGCTTCTGTCATGCGGGCATCGGCCGTGCCGCGCCGGTGCGCGGTGAGCGCGTGCTGGGCTGGACCTGCCACTACCTGATCGGCATCGGCTTCGCCGCGTTGCTGGTGGCGGTTGCCGGGCCGGCCTGGCTGTGCCGGCCAAGCCTGTGGCCGGCGCTGGTGTTCGGGCTGCTGAGCGTGGCGGCGCCGTTCCTGGTGATGCAGCCGGCCTTCGGGCTCGGCATCGCTGCTGCCCGCACCCCGGAACCGCTCAAGGCGCGGCTGCGCAGCCTGCGCACGCACCTGGTGTTCGGCCTGGGCCTGTACCTGGCGGCCCTGGGCATGGCCTGGGGGTGGATGAACTGCGCGGGCTGAGCGACCGGCTCACAGGGCGCTGACGATCTGCTCCCGCAGCCACTGGTGGGCCGGGTCGCGGTGCACGCGTTCGTGCCAGAGCATGGCCATCTCGTAGCCGGGCACGTCCACGGGCGCGTCGACCACCTGCAGCGTGCTGCCCTTCAGCAGACGCTCGGGGAGCATGGCCACCAGGTCGGTGCTCTCCAGCACGGCCCGGAGGAACAGGAAGTGCGGCACCGAGAGCACCACCTTCCGTTCCAGGCCCAGGCTTGCCAGGGCCTCGTCGGTGGGGCCGCTGAAGCCGCCGCCATCGGGCGAGACGATCGCCTGGTCCAGTGCGCAGAACTGCTCCCGCGTCGGCCGCCGCCTGAGGCCGGGATGCCCGGCGCGGCCAGCGAGCACGTAGCGTTCGGCGAACAGGGTGCGGCGATGCAGGCTGGTGGGCGAGCCCTCCACGGTGTGGAAGGCCAGCTCGATTTCCCCGTGCTCCGCCTGCCGGGCGATGCGCGAGGGCACCATCTCCACCACCGCCACGCGCATGCCCGGTGCAGCCCGCAAGCGGGGCAGGGCGGGCAACAGGATGGCCGACTCGCCGTAGTCGGTGGCGGCCACCCGCCAGGTGCCCTGGGCCTGGGCGGGGTCGAACGGGCTGGCCGGGGCCACGGCGCGCTCCAGCGCCTCCAGCGCCTGGCGCAAGGGCTCGCGCAGGGCCTCGGCGCGAGCGGTGGGGCGCATGCCGCGAGGGCCGGGCAGCAGCAGCGGGTCGTTGAAGATCTCCCGCAGCTTGGCCAGGTGCACGCTCACCGAGGGCTGGGAGAAGTTCAGGCGCTCGGCGGTGCGGGTGACGTTGTGTTCGGTCAACAGCGTGTCGAGGGTCACCAGCAGGTTGAGGTCCAGCCGTCTGAGATTATTCATGCGTATACCTGGGATATCAGCTATTCATTTCCAATATATCTGCCGGGCTCCCATCCTGCGTACCTCCCGTCCCGTGAGGTGCCCCATGAATATCCTGATCGTCCATGCCCACCCTGAACCCCGCTCCCTCAACGGCGCGCTGAAGGACTTCAGCGTCCGTCACCTGCAGGCCGCCGGCCATGCGGTGCAGGTGTCCGACCTGTACGCCATGGGCTGGAAGCCGACCCTCGACGCCGCCGACAACCTGGACCACGAACCCGGTGCGCGCTTCGATGCCTCGCAGGATTCCCGGCATGCCTTCGCCAACGGCCGGCAGAGCCCGGACATCGCCGCCGAGCAGGACAAGCTGCGCTGGGCGGATGCGCTCATCCTGCAGTTCCCGCTCTGGTGGTTCACCCTGCCGGCGATCCTCAAGGGGTGGGTCGACCGCGTGTACGCCTACGGATTCGCCTACGGCGTGGGCGAGCATTCGGATGCACGCTGGGGCGACCGCTACGGCGAAGGCTCCATGGCCGGCAAGCGGGCCATGCTGGTGGTCACCACCGGTGGCTGGGATTCCCACTACAGCCCGCGCGGCATCAACGGCCCGATGGAGGACCTGCTGTTCCCGATCCACCACGGTATCCTCCATTACCCCGGCTTCGACGTGCTGCCACCCTTCGTCGTGCACCGCACCAGCCGCATCGACGCGGCACGCTTCGCCCGCATCCAGCAGGAACTGGGGCAGCGCCTGGACGACCTGTGGCGCACCGAACCCATCCCCTACCGCAAGCAGAACGCGGGGGACTACGAGATCCCCGCGCTGACCCTCAAGCCCAACATCGCGCCGGGGGAGGAGGGGTTCGCAGCGCATGTGAAGCGGTAGGCAAGGGGCAACGTAGCCCGGGCTTCAGCCCGGAACCGGAGTCCACCGAGGCATCCCTGGGCTGAAGCCCAGGCTACGAGGCCTTTGCGGCACCGCAGAAACGACGACGGGAGATCAGGCCATCCGAGCCTTGCAGGAGCGAACTCTGCTCGCGAACCGCTGCCGCTCCGAGGTTCAGCAGCAACCGTAGCCCGGGCTTCAGCCCGGGGCCTGGATCGACCCCGCATCCCTGGGCTGAAGCCCAGGCTACGAAGCCTTTGCGATACCGCAGAAACGACGACGGGAGATCAGGCCATCCGAGCCTTGTGCGAGCTCTGCTCGCGAACCGCTGCCGCTCCGAGTTTCGGCAGCAACCGTAGCCCGGGCTTCAGCCCGGGGCCGGGATCGACCCCGCATCCCTGGGCTGAAGCCCAGGCTACGAAGCCTTTGCGGCACCGCAGAAACGACGACGGGAGCGCTGGGCTCCCGTCGTTTGGATCAATGGGCCTGGTTGAGGGTCAGGCGCATGTGGCGGTTCACATCCTTGTACAGCAGGTAGCGGAAGCGACCCGGGCCACCGGAGTAGCAGGCCTGCGGGCAGAAGGCTCGCAGCCACATGAAGTCGCCGGCCTCCACCTCGACCCAGTCCTGGTTCAGGCGGTATACCGCCTTGCCTTCCAGCACGTAGAGGCCGTGTTCCATCACGTGGGTCTCGGCGAAGGGGATCACGCCGCCCGGCTCGAAGTTGACGATGTTCACGTGCATGTCGTGGCGCATGTCGCTGATGTCCACGAAGCGGGTGGTGCTCCAGCGGCCTTCGGTGTCCGGCATCACCTTCGGCTCGATGTCCTGCTCGTTGGTGACGAAGGCTTCCGGCAGCGGCACGCCGTCAACGCGCTGGTAGTGCTTGCGGATCCAGTGGAAGCGGGTGTGCTGACCGGAGGTGTTGCGCACCTTGTAGTCGGTGCCCGGCGGAATGAACGCATAGCCGCCCGGCTGCATGTTGTGCACCTGACCCTGCAGGGTCAGGGTCAGCTCGCCTTCGACGATGAACAGCACCGCCTCGGCGTTCGGGTCCAGTTCGGGCTTGTCGCTGCCGCCGTTGGGCGCCAGCTCGACGATGTACTGGGAGAAGGTCTCGGCGAAACCGGACAGCGGGCGGGCGATGACCCACATGCGCATGTCGTCCCAGAAGGGCAGGTGGCTGGTGACGATGTCACGCATCACCCCTTTGGGGATCACGGCGTAGGCTTCGGTGAACATCGCACGGTCGGTCAGCAGCTCGGTCTGGGCCGGGTGACCGCCGTGGGGGGCGAAATAGAAAGGCTTCTTGGACACGAAAAGTCTCCTGTGGGTATTCGGCGCCCTGCCAGTGGCCAGGAGGCCGACGCTGGCGTCGCATGGGCGCAGCCGCAACCGGACGGGCCGCAGGTGCGCGGGGCGGAATCCACGATATCCAGCTGTCTTCGCATCCACAAATTAAATATCGGGATGGGTCACATTCGGTTATCGAATGCGGTGCGTGACCTCAGCGCTGGCGCTCCTCGTCCAGCAGGCGGCACAGGGATTCGGCCAGCGCCTTGATCACCGGCCCGGCGCTGGGGCGGTGTAGCAGTGCCACTTCGAACAGGTCCAGCGGCTGCAGCCCCATCTTCTTCGGCAGCACCGCGTGGTCGGCCGTCACCGCCCGCGCCGGCAGCAGGCCGACGCCCATGCCATCGGCGATGGCAGCCTGGATGCCGCTCAGGCTGGAACTGGTGAAACTGATGCGCCAGCGCCGGCCGGCGGCTTCCAGGGCGCTGATCATCTCGTCGCGGTACAGCCCGCGCGGCGGGAAGGTGACGATGGGCAGCGGGTCCAGGTTGGCAGCCGGGGTGCGCGCGCTGTCCACCCAGCGGGTCTTCTCCGGCCAGCGGGCGATGGCGTCGCGGCTGTTGCGGCGCTGCTTGATCAGCACCAGGTCCAGCTCGCCACGGTCGTAACTGGCGGCCAGGTCGCGGCTCAGCCCGCTGGTGACCTCCAGCTTGGCCTGGGGAAAGTGGTGGTTGAACACCGCCAGATGGCGGGTGGTGCTGCCGGCGGCGAAGTCATCCGGCACGCCGATGCGCACCGTCAGCGACACCCGCGCCCCCGCCAGCGCCTCGTGCAGTTCATCGTTCAACGCCAGCATGCGCCGGGCATAGGCCAGCAGCGTCTCCCCGGCATCGGTGGGCAGCACATCGCGGTTACCGCGCTCCAGCAACCGGTGCCCGGCCAGCTCCTCCAGCCGCCGGACCTTCTGGCTCACCGTCGACTGCGTGGAGCTGAGGCGCCCGGCGGCACTGGTGAAACTGCCGCAATCGGCCACCGCCACCAGCGCCCGCAGCAGGTCCAGCTCGAACAGGCGGTTATTCGATCTGTCACTGTGGTCCATGGGGCTATTCGTCTTTCAAATGAGGATGAGGGCTTGTAGCAGCTTGAGGAGGAGGGGGCAAACATCGTCACTGAGGCGGCGATGCTCCCCGTCTGTGCCGTGGAGAGACCCCGGCAATGCACCGTTGCTCAAACTTCTGTGGGCTTCACTCGTGAAGCAGGTGCTATCAGGCCCCGGCTTCTATCCGCCGGTACATCACATCCGTGCGCAGCACGTACTTCACCCCGGCCGCTATCGGCGAGCCCTGGTGCATCACGCGGTGGGGGAAGACCAGGGCCATGCCGGTCTCGGGGCGGATGTCGGCTTCGTCACGCAGTTGGGTGGCGCCGCCCTGGTAGTTGTCGTTGAGGTAGATGAGCAGGGTCAGCTGGCTGATCTCGCTGGGGCTGCGCTGGAAGGCGCCGTCCCGGTGCCATTTGAAGTACTGCTCCGGGGTGTAGCGGTAGAAGCGGAAGCGTTCGTTCAGGCCTACCAGTTGCCACTCGTTGTCCAGGCAGTCGGGCAGCCAGGGGCGGGCCCGTTCCAGCAGGCGCTGGGCCAGGGCCGGGTCGTCGAAGAGGATGCGGTCGTTGTTGCGGATGGCCTTGTTCATCGCCTGGCCGCCGTCGCGGGTCTGGATGGCGGCTTCTTCGTAGCCCAGGGCTTCGCTGGCGTGGATGTGGCCCTGGCATTCGTCGGGGCTGAGGAAGCCGTGGATGAGAAAGCGCATGCCGCCCAGGTCGGTCTTTTCCATGATCCGGTCCGTGGTTTCGTGGGAAAAGCCGGATGCTACGGCCGCGCCGGGCGGGCTGTCGAGGACGGCTTGCGCCCGGTGGGACGGGGTTCGCGGGCGTGGCAGGGGCTGCCACGCCCGCCTGGGGCTACAGCTTCAGGTTCAGCGACAGGTAGGCGGTGCGCCCCGGTGCGGGGGAGAACATCGGCTGGTCAGCACCGCCCCAGAAGAAGTTGTCGTACCAGACGTATTCGTACTGACGGTCGGTGAGGTTCTTCACCTGCAGGTCCAGGCTGGTGGTGGGGCTCAGCCGGTAGTTCACGCTGGCGTCCAGCAGCGCGTAGCCGCCGTACTTGCCCTGCTGGTTCAGTTCTTCGATGTAATAGTCGCCCTGGGCGCGGGCCTGCAGGCCGAAGCGCCAGTCGTCGTTGAGCCGGTAGTCCGCCCCCAGGTTGGAGATGTGGCGCGGGGTGGAGAACACCTCCTTGCCGGCCAGGGACTGGCCGCTGGCAGTGAAGGCGCTGACCACCTTGGCCTCCTGGATCGAATGGGAGGCCCAGAGGCTCCAGTGCTCGTCAAGTTCGGCGGTCAGCTGCAGGTCGACGCCGCGCCGGCGGGTCTTGCCGAGGCCGACGGTGGTGCCGGTGCTGGGCATGTTGGCCACTTCGTCGGTGGCGTCCTGCTGCCACAGGGCGATGCGTGTTTCGGTGCCGTTGACCGGGTTGAATCGCACACCCACTTCCTTGCCGGTGTTGATGGAGGGCTTGAAGGCCTTCTGCCCGGCGGTGAGGTAGGCCGGCTCGCGGGAGCCGGTGAGGATCTGGAAGGTGCGGCCCCAGTTGGCGTAGACGTTCAGGTCCGGGGTGAGGCTGTAGACCACGCTCAGCTTGGGCTGGCGGATCCAGCCGTAGTCCTGCAGGTCGGCCTTGATGCCGCCGGGCAGCTCGGTCTCGCCGGAGAAGCGGTCCAGGCGGTAAGCCGGGATGATCTTCAACTGCTCGGTGGGCTGGATCACCGCCTGCACGTAGGTGCCGAAGTTGTCCAGGGTGTAGGCGTCGTCGTTCTGGATGCGCGCCGGCGGGGCGTCGAAGTTCGTCGGCACGCTGTAGCTGTAGCGGTAACGACGGTACTCGTTGTCCTGGTGTTCGAGGTTGATGCCGCCGTCCAGGGTCAGCCAGTCGGTGCTGGCCCAGGTGAGGTTGCTCAGCAGGCCGGTCTGGCGTTCGTCCCACTGGCGGCGCTGGCGCGGTGCGTTGCCCACGGCGTAGGAGGTGAAGGTGACCTTGCGGTCGTCCTCGTAGCGGTTGTGGTAGAGGGTGTTGCTCAGGCTCAGGTCGTCGCGCAGTTGCCAGTCCAGGTGCAGCGCCAGCTGCTTCATGTCGCGGTCGTCGCCGTCGTTGGCGTTCTTCGCGGCGGAGTCGGTGCGGCTGGCCTTGAGTTCCTGGCGGGTGAGGAAGCCCGGCTCGTCGGCCTCGTGGTGGTAGAGGCGGGTCACCAGGCCGACCTTGAGCAGGCCCTCGTCGTCGGTGAAGAACCACTTGGCGCCGAGGGAGTACTTGTCCGATCTGTCGTGGTCGCGGAAGCCGTCCGAGTCCTGCTTGGCGAAGAAGTAGTTCTGCGCGAAGTTGCCCGACTCGCGGCCCACGGCCACCTGCAGTTCGCGGGTGTTGAAGCTGCCGTAGGTCAGCCGGCCGTCGCTGTAGTTGCCGCCCTGGCGGGTGACGAAGTTGATGTTGCCGCCGATGTTGTGCAGGCCGTAGCGCGGGTCGTTGGTGCCGCGCACCACCTCGATGTAGTCGATGTCGAGGGGGAAAACCATGTCGATGAAGCGCTGGTTGCCGCTGTTGACGTTGCTCGGCACGCCGTCGATCAGGGTCTTGATGCCGTTGATGTAGCCCTCGCCGTTGAAGGCGCGGAAGGTGGCCTTGCCCGACTCGGCGCCCTGGCGGGTCTCGGTCAGCTGGATGCCGGGCATCTGCCCCAGCAGCTCCCAGCTGTTCATCACGTTCTTTTCCTCCACCTTGTCGGCGCCCAGCACGTCCACCGAGGTCAGCACGCTGCTGCCGGTCTGCAGGGGGCGCCCGGAGGAGGAGTCCACCCGGACTTCGCCGAGGGTCAGGGTGGATTCGCCAGCGGGCGCCGCTTCGGCGCCACCTGCCAGGGCGGCCAGCATGGCCAGGGGGGCAAGCTCGTTCTTCATCGTGTGTCCTTGCAACCGGGTCGGGAGGGCGCCCCGGCAGGTGAGCGGGACGGCAGCCAGCCCGACGCGGCCGCAAGGCCGGTCGACAGGGCGGGGAGGGGCTGCACGGAACCGCTCATGTCTCCGTGCCGGGGTCAGGGGTTGCAAATGTTATACCGTAACGTTTTGTCGCGTCATCCCCGGCGCGGATTCGAGCTTGCAGAGGTTCAGCGACCGGTGTGCCAGGTGCCGGTCTTCACCTCCGATTCATCCATCAAGCTGGCGAACATGCTGACGGCCCGTACCGCATCGTTGGTGCCTTGGCGGATCTGTTCGATCACGGTTCCCGCCTGGTCGGCCAGTGCCATGCCGGCTTCTGCCCGCAGGTGCGTGTTCTTCATGCTTTCCACCGCCTGCCGGGTCTCGGAGAGGATCATCCCGATCATCTCGGCGATCTCCGTCGTGGCACTGCTGGTGCGCCCGGCCAACTGCCGCACCTCATCGGCTACCACGGCAAAGCCCCGGCCCTGGTCGCCAGCCCTGGCGGCTTCGATGGCAGCGTTCAGCGCCAGCAGGTTGGTCTGGTCGGCAATGCTGCGGATGGTGTTGACGATGGCCGTGATGCGCTCCGAGCGGGAGCCCAGTTGCTCGACGATGGTGGTGGAGGCGTTCACATCCTCGGCGATGCCTCGCATCTCCCGCGCCGCGCTGTGGATGATCTCCGAGCCGTTCTCGGCCACCCGCTCGGTCTCCACCGAGATGTGATAAGCGGAGCTGGCGCTGCGCGAGTCCTGCTCGTACTTCTCCACCCGCTCGGTGATGTCGGCGGCGAACTTCACCACCTTCACCAACTCTCCCTGAGCGTTGAACACAGGGTTGTAGGTGGCCTCCAGCCACACGCTCGAACCGTTCTTGCGCAGGCGCTTGTACTGCCCTGACAGAAACTGCCCCTGGTTGAGTTGCGACCACAGGTCGCTGTACTCGGGACTGTGCACGTAGTTCGACTCGCAGAACATGCTGTGGCTTTTGCCGCGCACTTCCTGCAGCGAATAACCCATGGTGAGCAGGAACTTCTGATTGGCGTCGATCACCTGGCCCTGGGGCGTGAACTCCACAATGGCGGTGGAGCGGTTGAGCGCCTTCAGCCGTGAGTGCACATCAGCATCGTGTTCGATTCGCGTCGTGATGTCGTAGGCGAGCTTGAGGATGCGGGTCAATTTGCCGTTACTGAAAACCGGGCTGTAGCAAGCCTCCAGCCAGACACTTCGGCCTTGGCTGTCTTGGCGTTGGAAGACACCTTTGACCAACTGTCCGCTGCGCAGAGTCGTCCACAGTTGTTCGTACTCTGGAGAGCGGACCAGCGTGGGCGAACAGAACATGCGGTGGTGTTTGCCTACGACTTCATCGAGTGAATAGTGGAAAAGCTCGAGGAAGTTGGAGTTTGCCGTTATCACGGTGCCATCAGGTCGGAACTCGATCATCCCGGTTGCGCGATCAATCGCAGAGAGACTGTCCTCCGACTGCTCAAGCGTCTTGAGCAGTTCTGCGTAGATTTTCTTTGCTGATGTATTGAATCTGAACATGGCAAGACTCCCTGGGCTCCTAGCCTCAGTTATTGCAGGAGGACGATATATCCCGGTGGAGGGGCAGCGTGAGAGCGAGCATCTGGTCGAGTACGGCCCGCGCGCAGACTGACAATGAGCGGGAGCTTAGGTAGGAGATGTAGACCGACCGACCCGCCATCGACAGCTCAGGCAGTACTTGCACTAAGGCTCCGCTGTTCACATAGGGTCTGGCAAGTTTCACGGGGAGCAAACCAACGCCCATACCATTGCGTGTTGCTCGCATCAGCATCCCGCCAGAACGTGTCAACAATCGTTCCTGACGGGGCACATACACGGGAGTGCCATCCTGATCTTGCAGTACGCACTCCTTCAGGCTGCTATCGTGCAGAACTTCATGGTCAAGCAGGCTATCCGCATTAGCGGGGCGACCTTTCAGTTCTATGTAATCCGGTGTCGCAAACAGCTTGAGCTGTGTGTCGAAGAGTTTCCTGGTGACACAGTCGGTGGATTTGAGTTCACCTGCATGGATCAAAAGATCAATGCCTTCACCAAAAAGATCCGGCTCCTGGTCATTGACCAAGTACTCGATTCTGATACCTGGGTTGGTCTTGTGCATGTTGAGTAGCGGGTGACTTTCTTCGCACTCGACAAAACTGCTGGGTAGTTGAACGCGAACTTTTCCCTTGAGTTCGAATTTTTCCCTCTGCACGGAAGAAAGCGCGATATTCAATTGATCGACACTGTCTTTGCAGGCGGCGTACAGGGACTCCCCATCGCATGTGCACCGCAGTGCTTTTGTTGATCGGAAGAACAACGTGGTACCCAGCCGCCTTTCAAAAGCCTGAATACGCCTGCTCAGTGTACTTGCCGGCATGTTTAGAGCCTTTCCCGCTTTCGCGAGACTTCCTGCACGAACCAGTGTTACAAAAAGACCAACTTCACTTAGCATGACTATCTACACAAGGCTGTTTGCATTCCTTATTTCCGCGATGGCGGAAAATATGTTTTTGCTCCTCTTTGTTATTATGATTCTCCAGGGGTTTCGAATTATCGTGGGGCATTCTCCCTTTTTGACTTTTAAGTTTTTTTGGTTTTTGACTGTCTTCTCAGGTAGGCCTTCTCAGGCTACGGCTGCAATCTAGCAAAAGAGAAATATGTGCGGAACCGTAAAAAACGGTGGGCTCTCTTTCATTTTTGCAATAGCTGTTATGTGCGGGGGGCTGATAAAACGACGCCAATCTTCTGGCGTAAGTTTTGTAAAGGGCGGCCCATGAAGGGGCCTCCAAAGAATGCGTGCGAGGTCCTCCAGCGCAGGCCCATGTCATAGGCAAGAGTCCACTTCGCAGGGAGGGCTGGACGGCCGCTTTCGGATGAAGTGGATTGTCGTTTTGCTGCTCTGCCAAGTTGAGGCGAAACGGTGTGGTGTTGCAGTTTTCTTGTGGTGCTCCACAGCGTGGAAACCTATTGAATGAGGCCTTATTCCTAAACCGTAAACGCCGTATCTTCGATGCCGCTCTCAAACTGCAAGTTGTCCAAGTGATCAGGTAATAACCCTTGGAGTTGCCAAGCCCTGCCGAGATCTCGAACAGTGAGCAGTGGCTGTTTATCGTTTGCTTCGGCAGTACAAAGCACAACCGGGTATAAGCAATACCACTGACGCCGGAGCAGTAAATAGGCAGCACATTGGCAACTGCAACGAGGCAACGAGCGGCTGAAAGGCGACGGCCTTCTTTGCCTGAGAGCCGAAGTGATTGACCGGGCGCTTCACCGATCCACCGTTGCCATATTCGACGCCGGCCGGTGGATGGAAAGAGCGTCACCCACCCAACACCACGGGCGGGTCCGTAGGATGCGGTGAGCTGTGCGAACCGCATCGGCTCCGGTGCTCGGGGCAATGATGGGCTTCGCACAGCTCAGCCCATCCTACGTTTGCTGCCATGCCCCGATTCGAGGGTGGAGCGGGCTTCGCCGGTGACACCACGGGCAAGTCCGTAGGATGCGGTGAGCTGTGCGAACCGCATCGACTCCGGCGCTCGGGCAGTGATGGGCTTCGCACAGCTCAGCCCATCCTACGTTTGCCGCCATGTCCCGATTCGTAGGGGGGGATCGCGCTTCATCGATCCACCGCGTTGCCGCGTTCGATGTCGGTTGGTGGAGGGAAAGAAACACCCACGGCAGCCCGTGCAAGCGCTGCCGTGGGGTGGGGTCAGGCGTCGTCGGCGCCTCGGTAGCGGGGGTAGGGCAGGCTGTTCCAGGCGCGGTTGGCGAGGCGGGTGGCGTCCATTGCCGTGGGGATGTCGTCAAGCAGCGTGCGGGCGGCGCTCAGTTCCCGCTGCACTTCCGCCTGGTCCTGGTACATGAACTCGTCGGAGGCCTGCTCCGGGGCCTGCCTGAATTTCTCGTCCAGGTCATCCAGCAGGCGCCGCTGCTGCCGGTGCAGGGCGTCGCGCGCGTCGTCCACCCAGGCCGGTTGAAGGCTGCGGTTGTGGTCCAGCAAGACGGTGTATTCGCGGTAGACGCCGTCGTAGACATCGCCGGTGTGGGTGCGCGCCTCGTGGCAGGCCAGTTCCAGGTCGCGCACGGTGAGGGCCTCCGCGTCCAGGGGCTGCTGGCGCGGTGCGCCGCCCAGGCGGGTGAAGCGGGTGTAGAAGGGGAACAGGCTCTGGATCACCTTGGCCACCGGCAGGGTGCCTTCGCCGTCGTCCCCCAGCCCCTTGGGCTGGATGCCCTGCATGGCCGCCAGGGCCGACTCCGGGCGCACCACCTCCTTGGGTGGCACCAGGCCGTGGCGCAGCATCTCGCGGATGCCGGTGCCGGAGATGTTCAGCCGGTAGCGCTCGTCGTGGGGGCAGGTTTCGGTCGTGGCGTGGCTGGCGCAGCGCACGCAGTAGAACACCTCGTGGAACAGGCGCACCTCGATGCCCAGCTCGTCCGGGGTGAACTGGTCGAAGATGCTGTGGCTGGCGTACTTGTCGTAATAGCTGCCGATCCCCGCGTGGTCGCGGCCGATCAGGGCATGGGTGCAGCCGTAGTTCTTCATGATCAGGGCGTGCAGCACCGTCTCCCGGGGGCCGGCGAAGATGTAGGTGACCCGCAGCGGCGAGAGCATGGCGCGGTCCTTCGGGTAGTAGGTCTCCAGCACGTTGCGGTAGGCCTGCATGCGGTACTCGTGGCGCACGTACTCACGCTTGGCCATTTCCACCAGCGGCTGCAGCAGCAGGCCGTCGATGCCTTCCAGGGCGTTGCGGTGGATGTATTCGTGGCCCCGGTGCAGCGGGTTGGCGCCGGTGATGAAGCCGGCCACGGAGCGGAAGCCGCGTTCCTCGTAGAAGCGCTTCCAGGTGTCCCGGGGCTCCAGGCGCAACGATTCGAAGGGACCCCAGTCGACCCGTTGCAACAGCTGCAGCGTGCCGCCCAGGGCCACGTCGCCCATGCGCCGGTGGATGGCGTCCACCCCCGGGTGGTTGCGGTCGGTGGTGCCGAACAGCTGGCGGGCGCGCTCTTCCTTGTCGTAATCGAAGATGTCCTCGATGGCGAGGATGGCCACCGGCTCGTTGCGGTTGTCGATCAGGGCCACCTCATCGCCCACCGCCAGGGCGGCGATCACCTCGCGGTTGCGCTCGCCCACCGGTGCGAAGCTCAGCGGCACTGGCCACACCACGCCGTTGGCCAGCCGGCCGCTGCCCAGCACGGACAGATAGTCAGCCTGGTTCATGAAGCCCTTGTTGGGCGAGAGCACGCCGGTGGTGATCATCTCGATGGTGATCACCGCCTCCAGGTCGATGCGGATCGACGGCATGGCGCGTGCCCGCGCGATTTCTGCCTGGACCCGGTCGGCGGGCACCACCTGGTTGACCAGGGTTCCACCGTGGGGCTGCTGGGGGTAGCGATCGAAGGCGAGTTCCATGTTTCCTCCTGCTCGGCTCTGGCCCCGCTCGCTGGTCGCCTGACCGTCGAACGGGTCGCACTGTGCCGTTTTGTTATGGGTAGGACATGGCCGGTCACTGCGGCCGTCCGGCCTGCCTGTGGGCGCACCGGACTGGCTGAACGGTAGGGGGCGGGGGCCGGGGCGGACAAGGACGTTGCCCTGTGGGGAAAGTCTGGAAGTTACCGGCGGAGCGTCTGCCGGGCGGGCTGGGCGTGGTACGGGGGCGTGCAAGCGGGCGTTGGCCGTTTGCCGGGCGCACCCTGCGACGGCTCGGCTGCAGGGGCTTTGCGTGGGGCGCGGCGGCTTAGCCGATCACCCGTGCCGGTCGCTGCAGCAGGCGGTGGCATTCGCTGGCATCCAGCCAGGTGCGGCCCTGCCAGTGCAGCACCTCCAGTTGGCGTTCCTGCCAGTGGAGCACGTCGCGGTAGGGGCGCAGGGCGTTCGGGTAGCGCTCTTCGCGCAGGCGGGGGATCACCTCGCGGCTGATCCAGCGGCGGATGCCGCCGTTCTCCGGGTGGTAGTAGAAGATCAGCAGCGCGTAGACGCCGCAGTCGCTGACCAGCAGCTCGCGCTGGTACTCGCCCCTGCTGTCGCGCACCCAGGCGGGCTGCAGTTGGTCCGGGTCCAGGTTGCGGGGCGCGCGTTCGTCGAGCGGTACGCGGTTGATCAGCCGCGCCAGGTCGTTGAGGACGAACCAGGGCTCGTCGTCCAGCAGCAACGCGCGGAGCTGGCGGCGGTGGCGGGTGAAGAGGGTGGGGATGAGGATCTCGTCGTGGAGCTGGGGTGAATCGGGCATGTCCATTACCTCTGCTAGGTCTTACAGCTTTCTCAGGGCTGTTGGCGTCGGGAGTTAAGAAACCCCACCTAGAGGGCCGGACGTATTCCCCTTTCGGGTCTTGTATTAGCCCACTCCCGACATACAGAGGTTTTGAGCGTGCGCGAGTGTGCCGCATGCACAAAAAAGCCGCTGAACTTTCGGGAGCGGTCAGGCCGCTAGGTGAGTAAGCGTTTCTTAGGCGCCGGGGACGGAGGCTATGGGCGCACCCGGAAGGTGGCAATGCAGTTGCTGCGTGGGAAATGGCTGATCGGGCAGGCGGAAGCAGGAGGGCGGGGGCGGGTGGATCGCGCTTCATCGATCCACCGGTGTGCCGTGCTTGACGCCGGTTGGTGGATGGGAAGAGCGCCATCCACCCTACGCCCCGAATGGCTTCTGGCGCTTGGCCGGTTGGCCGGGCTTCACCGGTCCCTCATCACGCCTCGCCCGACTCCTGGCGCATGGCCCGTAGGGTGGATCGCGCTTCATCGATCCACCGTTGTGCCGCGCGCGACGGCGGTTGGTGGATGGGAAGAGCGCCATCCACCCTACGCCCCGAATGGCTTTTGGCGCTTGGCCGGTGGGCCGGGCTTCCGCGATCCCTCATCACGCCTCGCCCGACTTCTGGCGCTTGGCCCGTAGGGTGGATCGCGCTTTATCGATCCACCGCTGTGCCGCGCTCGGCTCGCCCGGCGCAGGTCTCACTCGCCCCACTGCGCTCCGTCGGTATCAACCCCGTTCCCGGCCCAATCTGGCGGGTAGATGCCGTCCCGCACCGCTCGGTGAAAGCTGGAATACGGCCAATCCCGAACCTGTTGGACGTGCCCGTGTTTCATCGGGTTGATGTGGATGTAATCGAAATGCCGCTGGTAATCGAGGTCGTCGCGAATCAGGTGTTCCCAATAGCGACGTTGCCAGATGCCGCGCTCCTTTCGCGTCCGTTGCCGTTCGGTACGGGGTTCGGTGTCGGGCAGGCGCTTGGAGAAGGCGAATTTGATGGCCTTCCAGCGTTCGGCAAAGGCGTGGTCGCCGGGTGGCAGCGTCCAGAGGCAATGCATGTGTTCGGGGAGCACCACCCAGGCATCGATGTGGAAGGGCAGGCGCGCCTTCACCAATCCCACCGTCTGGCGCAGCAGGTGAATCTCGCGCACCAGCAGGTCGCTGCTCCGGTCACGCAGGTTGACGGTAAAGAAGTAGGTGCCGCCCGGCATTCGTGCGCGGCGGTAATTGGACATGACCCCTCCTTGAGTCAGTGGCGGTGCAGGTGAACGGGAAGATCGTTTCCACCTTCCCCGGCACCCGACGTTCAGGCCCCGGTAGGGTGGATCGCGTTTCACCGATCCACCGTTGTGCCGCACGCAACGCCGACTGGTGGATGGAAAGAGCGCCATCCACCCTACGCACTAAATCGGATTAGTTCTTTTGAGTACCAAGTTTTTGCTGTTCAAGGCGCTTGGTCAGATTGCGCTTGATATTAATTAAATGCTGGCTTTTGCAACCGGATTCCTCTGCTTGGCTTAGATGCTTAAGTGCATCTTTGGTTTCTAGATTTTTTTCATAACGGGCAACAATGAAGTGCGCCTCCGCAGTGAACTGGGCGAGGCTTAGCTTTGGAGCGGCGAGTGCTGCCGTCATTTCTTCCAATGTGGGGTTTTCGCCGAGCGAAGGTAGATCTTCACATTCAGGTCGCTGGAAGGCCTGGATTGGGTAAAACCTGGAATAAGGGTCGCCGCTTGATAGGCTGGTGGCTATATCGTGTGTCGCTTTCTGTTGTGCCTCAATAATTTTCATAATGTTCCTTGATTCGGAACATGAAGCTCTTTTGGCTAGGCTGGAGGCGAGTAGGCCCTGATTAGATGCGAGTTCAAGTAGTTCGCAAATTCTTTTTTCGTTTTTTGGTTTTTCAAATATGAGGGTATAGGCAAGAAGGTGTTGCGCTGGTGCGAAGCCAAGTTTTGCAGAGGTCTCCAAGTTATCTTTATATGTTGCAGTGCTCTTGAGGACAGCTTCTCTCAGTTGTTCTTTCCTGGCTGGCTCTTCTTTTCCTATTGGTTGGCTTTTTTCCTCTAGCAAAATTGCCTGTAGTTGGGACGAGGCTAAAATTGCTTTGTCGTACTCTTCTTCGCCTTTCAGCAAGTCAGCATGACTGTAGTTATTGGCCAGGAAGGAAAGCAGTAACAGAAAAGTATGTGATTTGCGCATAACTGACCTTGGGAAAATAAAAACCCCGCACAAGGCGGGGTTTCGTCTTTCTTCGCTACCCCGAAAATCCATATCAGGTTGAAGCGTTTCAAGTAGTCCTAATGGTTTGACCCGGAATCAATCCCAGCTCAGTGCACCACCAGTCTGATACTCGATCACACGGGTCTCGAAGAAGTTCTTCTCTTTCTTCAGGTCCATGATTTCGCTCATCCAGGGGAACGGGTTGGTGGTGCCCGGGTATTCCTCTTTCAGGCCGATCTGGGTCAGGCGGCGGTTGGCGATGAACTTGAGGTAGTCCTCCATCATCGCGGCGTTCATGCCCAGTACGCCGCGCGGCATGGTGTCGCGTGCGTATTCGATCTCGAGCTGGGTGCCCTGGAGGATCATCTGGGTGGCTTCGTCCTTCATCTGGGCATCCCACAGGTGCGGGTTTTCGATCTTGATCTGGTTGATCACGTCGATGCCGAAGTTCAGGTGCATGGATTCGTCGCGCAGGATGTACTGGAACTGCTCGGCGGTGCCGGTCATCTTGTTGCGGCGGCCCATGGAGAGGATCTGGGTGAAGCCGCAGTAGAAGAAGATGCCTTCCAGTACGCAGTAGTAGGCGATCAGGTTGCGCAGGAACTGGCGGTCGGTTTCCGGGGTGCCGGTGTTGAACTGCGGGTCGGAGATGGAGCGGGTGTACTTGAGGCCCCAGGAGGCCTTTTTCGCGACGCTCGGAATCTCGTGGTACATGTTGAAGATCTCGCCTTCATCCATGCCCAGGGACTCGATGCAGTACTGGTAGGCGTGGGTGTGGATCGCCTCTTCGAAGGCCTGGCGCAGGATGTACTGGCGGCATTCGGGGTTGGTGATCAGGCGGTACACGGCCAGTACCAGGTTGTTGGCAACCAGGGAGTCGGCGGTGGAGAAGAAGCCGAGGTTGCGCATGACGATGCGGCGCTCGTCTTCGCTGAGGCCGTCCTTGCTCTTCCACAGGGCAATGTCGGCGTTCATGTTCACTTCCTGGGGCATCCAGTGGTTGGCGCAGCCATCCAGGTACTTCTGCCAGGCCCAGTCGTACTTGAAGGGTACGAGCTGGTTGAGGTCGGCACGGGCGTTGATCATCTGCTTGTCGCCGACCTGTACGCGCGCGGAAGCGCCTTCGAGGTCGTCCAGGCCTTCCTGGATGTCGAGGGCGTCGAGGGCCTTCTTGGCGCGGGCGACGGCGTCGGAGTCGTCAGCCGATACGGCGCGGGCGTCCTGTACGGAGCCGGCGGCTTCGTCGTCGAGCTTGTCGGCGTTCTGCGCGGCCTGGGCAACGGCGGGCGCGGCCTTGGCTTCGGTGGGGTCTTCTTTGTCGAATTCGTCCCAGCTGAGCATGTTTCCTCTCCTGGTGTCTGGATGCGTGAAAGTGGGTTGCACGCTAAAGCGATCATCTGGCCGGCGGTGCTTTGCCTGGCCTGCACGCCCGGTTTGTGGACGTGCTGTTCGGATTCGGTACTGCTTGAGGTTTCCCTCTTTACCCGTCCCCTTCTCCCGCTGGCGGGAGAGGGGAGGGCTGGCTGCGGGCGCGCCGCAGTTTCCGGCGTGAGTCAGCGCTAGGCGGACACTTGGCCGGAGCCCCTGAGCGTACGTCCGTACGTGATGGGGTCCGGCCGAGTGGCCAACAACGCGATGGCCGCGCCGGGGACTGCGTTACTGGCAGGCTTCGCAGTCGGGGTTGTCGATGGAGCAAGCCTTCGGCACCGGCGCCGGCTGCGGCGCGGCGGCCGGGGCAGCCTGCAGGCCTTCGTCGATCACCGAGCTGACGGCGTTGAGCTTGCCGGTGTTGATGGTGGACTTCTCGGTGCTGGTGGCGGCTAGGGCACGGAGGTAGTAGGTGGTCTTCAGGCCACGGTACCAAGCCATGCGGTAGGTCACGTCCAGCTTCTTGCCGGAGGCGCCGGCGATGTAGAGGTTCAGGGACTGGGCCTGATCGATCCACTTCTGGCGGCGGCTGGCGGCGTCGACGATCCACTTGGTCTCGACTTCGAAGGCGGTGGCGTACAGGTCTTTCAGGTCTTGCGGGATGCGCTCGATCTGCTGCACGGAGCCGTCGTAGTACTTCAGGTCGTTGACCATGACCGGGTCCCACAGGCCGCGGGCCTTGAGGTCGCGTACCAGGTAGGGGTTGATCACGGTGAACTCGCCGGAGAGGTTCGATTTCACGTACAGGTTCTGGTAGGTCGGCTCGATGGACTGCGATACGCCGGTGATGTTGGCGATGGTCGCGGTCGGGGCGATGGCCATGATGTTCGAGTTGCGGATGCCTTTCTTGACGCGCTCGCGCACCGGGGCCCAGTTGAGGGACTCGGTCAGGTCGACGTCGATGTACTTCTGGCCACGGGCTTCGATGAGGATCTGCTGGGAGTCCAGCGGCAGGATGCCCTTGGACCACAGGGAGCCGTCGAAGGTCTCGTAGGCGCCGCGCTCGTCGGCCAGGTCACAGGAGGCCTGGATGGCGAAGTAGCTCACCGCTTCCATGGACTTGTCGGCGAACTCGATGGCCGCGTCGGAGCCGTAGGCGATGTGCTGCAGGTACAGGGCGTCCTGGAAGCCCATGATGCCGAGGCCTACCGGGCGGTGCTTGAGGTTCGAGTTGCGAGCCTGCGGGACCGAGTAGTAGTTGATGTCGATGACGTTATCGAGCATGCGCACGGCGGTCTTCACGGTCTTCTGCAGCTTGGCGGTGTCCAGCTTGCCGTCGACGATGTGGTTGACCAGGTTGATCGAGCCCAGGTTGCAGACGGCGATTTCGTCGGCATTGGTGTTCAGGGTGATCTCGGTGCACAGGTTCGAGCTGTGGACGACGCCCACGTGCTGCTGCGGGCTGCGCAGGTTGCACGGGTCCTTGAAGGTCAGCCACGGGTGGCCGGTCTCGAACAGCATGGAGAGCATCTTGCGCCACAGGTCCTTGGCCTGGACGACCTTGAACACCTTGATCTTGTTGTACTCGGTCAGGGCTTCGTAATACTCGTAGCGCTCTTCGAAGGCCTTGCCGGTCAGGTCGTGCAGGTCCGGCACTTCGGACGGGGAGAACAGGGTCCACTTGCCGTCGTCGAAGACGCGCTTCATGAACAGGTCCGGAATCCAGTTCGCGGTGTTCATGTCGTGGGTGCGGCGACGGTCGTCACCGGTGTTCTTGCGCAGTTCGAGGAATTCCTCGATGTCCAGGTGCCAGGTTTCCAGGTAGGCGCAGACGGCGCCCTTGCGCTTGCCGCCCTGGTTCACGGCCACGGCGGTGTCGTTGACCACTTTCAGGAAGGGGACGACGCCCTGGGATTTGCCGTTGGTGCCCTTGATGTAGGAGCCCAGCGCGCGCACCGGGGTCCAGTCGTTGCCCAGGCCACCGGCGAATTTCGACAGCATGGCGTTGTCGTGGATCGCGTTGTAGATGCCCGACAGGTCGTCCGGCACGGTGGTCAGGTAGCAGGACGACAGCTGCGGACGCAGGGTGCCGGCGTTGAACAGGGTCGGGGTCGACGACATGTAGTCGAACGAGGAGAGCAGGTTGTAGAACTCGATGGCGCGGGCTTCACGGTCCTTCTCTTCGATGGCCAGGCCCATGGCCACGCGCATGAAGAAGACCTGCGGCAGTTCGAAGCGGATGCCGTCCTTGTGGATGAAGTAGCGGTCGTACAGGGTCTGCAGGCCGAGGTAGGTGAACTGCTGGTCACGCTCGTGGTTCAGCGCGGCGCCCAGCTTGGCCAGGTCGAATTCCTTGAGCTTGGGGTCGATCAGCTCGAACTCGGAGCCTTTCTCGACGTAGGCGGCCAGGGCCTTGGTGTAGAGGTTGGCCATTTCGTGGTGGGTGGCGCTTTCGGCAACGCCGAGGAAGCCCAGGGCTTCGGCGCGCAGGGTGTCCATCAGCAGGCGGGCGGTGACGTAGGAGTAGTTCGGCTCACGTTCCACCAGGGTCCGGGCGGTCATCACCAGGGCGGTGTTGACGTCCTTCTCGGCCACGCCGTCGTACAGGTTCTTCAGGGTTTCGCGCTCGATCAGGGCGCCGTCCACCTCGGCCAGGCCTTCGCAGGCTTCGCGGATGATGGTCTGCAGGCGGCCCATGTCCAGCGGCTGGACGCTGCCGTCGGCCTTGGTGATGCGGATGCTCGGGTGCGGCACGGCAACGTCGCTGGCGGCGGCGCCACGCTTGGCGCGCTCCTGGGCGCGGGCTTCGCGGTAGAGCACGTAGTCGCGGGCGACCTTCTGCTCGCCGGCGCGCATCAGGCTCAGCTCGACCTGGTCCTGGATTTCTTCGATGTGGATGGTGCCGCCGGAGGGCATGCGACGCTTGAAGGTCGCGGTGACCTGCTCGGTCAGGCGGGCAACGGTTTCATGGATGCGGGAAGAAGCAGCGGCAGTACCGCCTTCCACGGCGAGGAACGCCTTGGTGATGGCAACGGTGATCTTGTCATCGGTGTAGGGGACGACGGTGCCGTTGCGTTTGATCACGCGCAGCTGGCCGGGAGCGGTGGCGGCCAGGTCCTGGGCGGAGTCGGCTGCCAGCGGCGCGTTGGCCTGCGGGTTCTCGCGAGTGGTGTCGGTCTGCATGGGGGTCTCCATGTTCGTATAGGTCTGGTTGGGCGCCGGGGCACCCGTTATTCCGTTACAAAGCTCACCGCGCCGGCCAGGGCCAGGCGGTGGGTACTACAAGGCAGAGAGGTCGGACTCAGGTGCCTCCCTGGCCCTACAAAGTCTAGGGTCGCCGTGTTAAGGCACGACGACTGAAACACAATACCTAGTGGTGCGGCCTGCTCCGGCTGCGCACCGCTTCCGGTGGCGGTCACGTCTTGCGCGTCTCGCCCCGGCACCGTCTGCCGGGGCAGCGCGGTGGGTTGGACTCTCGATGGATCACCGGGTTCGAATGCACGGAAAAGGCTCTTCGGGACTTGATTCTGGTTGTGCCTGGTGATCTAGCAAAACCCCAATATGTAGGGGTGCTGCGCGATGGGGGTACAAGATAATGCGCTGTCTGGGCTATTGCAAGGCGAGGGGTACTGAACAAGCTGTGGATAAGTTGTGGGTGCGCTGTGCGCGGCGGCCGGCGGGCGCCGGGTAGGCCTTGGGCGGCGTGGGGTACGCCGTTCGTCGTCACTTCGCAGGCCTTTTCAGGCGCTATCAGAGGATGCCGACGGGTGCGCAAGCTAACACAATATGTAGTGTTTTTCCGCTGTTCTGGCATGCGCTGTGCAGAATGGCCGGCATTGCTACAATCCGCGCGTTTTTCCTGGCCCTCGCGGCGCTGGAGTGGGAGTAGGTGGTGGAACAAGAAGCCTGGCGCATCCTCATTGTCGAAGACGACCAGCGACTGGCCGAGCTGACCCGTGAATACCTGGAAGGCAACGGCCTGCGGGTGTCCATCGAGTCGGACGGCGGCCAGGCGGTGGCGCGCATCCTGGCGGAACGCCCGGACCTGGTGATCCTGGACCTGATGCTGCCGGGTGAGGATGGCCTGTCCATCTGCCGCAAGGTACGGGGGCGCTACGACGGCCCGATCCTGATGCTCACCGCGCGCACCGACGACATGGACCAGGTGCTGGGCCTGGAGATGGGCGCCGACGACTACGTGTGCAAGCCGGTGCGCCCGCGCGTGCTGCTGGCGCGCATCCGTGCCCTGCTGCGGCGCAGCGAGGGCGTGACCGACAGCGTGGAAGACACCCCGCGGCGCCTGGAATTCGGCAGCCTGGTGATCGACAACGCCATGCGCGAGGCCTGGCTCAGCGAGCGCAGCATCGAGCTGACCAGCGCCGAGTTCGACCTGCTCTGGCTGCTGGCGGTGAACGCCGGGCGCATCCTCTCCCGCGAGGAGATCTTCAATGCCCTGCGCGGCATCGAGTACGACGGCCAGGACCGCTCCATCGACGTGCGCATCTCGCGCATCCGCCCCAAGATCGGCGACGACCCGATGCACCCGCGCCTGATCAAGACGGTGCGCAGCAAGGGCTACCTGTTCGTCGGCGAGGCGGCCGACGGCCAGCCATGACCCGCGCCGCCCGCTCGGCCGTGGCCTGGGGGCGGCCATGAACTCCATTTTCCTGCGCATCTACGGCGGCCTGCTGGCCACCCTGGTGCTGGTGGCCCTGCTGGGGGTATTCACCCTGCACCAGGTCAACGAGGTGCGCGCCGACCGCTACCGGGAAAGCCTGGCGCGCGGCACCTTCCGCCTGATGTCCGACAACCTCGAACCCATGACCCAGGTGGAGCGCCGCCGCGCCCTGGTGCTGTGGAGCCGCCTGCTGGGCATTCCCCTGGCGCTGCAGGACCTGGATGAGGACCGCCTCGACAGCGGCGTGCGTTCCCGCGTGTTGCGCCGCCAGGTGATGGTGGAGCAGACCGGCCCCCACGCCGCCAAGGTCTACAGCCTGGTGAGCGAGAAGGACCACCTGGTGCTCACCGGCGAGGTGCAGCAGATCAGCGAGCAGTTGGCCCGGGCCACCGTCTACCTGCTGATCGACGAACTGGTGCGCTACCCGGTCAACGAGCAGCCGCAGCGCCTGGCCGCCCTGAAGGAGAGCAAGCAGTTCGGCTTCGACCTGCACCTGGTGACCCTGGAGAACGCCGACCTCGACGAAGACCAGCGGCGCCGGGTGGACGAGGGCGACACGGTGATGGCCCTGGGCAAGGGCGGCGACTCCATCCGCATCTTCGCCGGCATCGTCGACACGCCCTGGGTGCTGGAGATCGGCCCGCTGGTGTTGATGAACCCCTACCCGCCGGAGCTGCTGATCCTCATCGGCGTGCTCGGGCTGAGCCTGATCGGCCTCACCATCTACCTGTTGGTGCGCCAGCTGGAGCGGCGCCTGCTGGGGCTGGAAGCGGCGGCCACGCGCATCGCCCACGGCAAGCTGGACGCCCGCGTACCGGCCCGTGGCGCGGACTCGGTGGGGCGCCTGGCGGCCGCCTTCAACGGCATGGCCGAGCAGTTGCAGCAGTTGCTCTCGGTGCAGCGCGAGCTGGTGCGGGCGGTGTCCCACGAGCTGCGCACGCCGGTGGCGCGGCTGCGCTTCGGCCTGGAGATGATCGCCGACGCCGAGACCGACACCGCGCGGCGCAAGTACATGGAGGGCATGGACGGCGACATCCAGGAACTCGACAAGCTGGTGGACGAGATGCTGACCTACGCCCGCCTGGAGCAGGGCACGCCGGCGCTGAACTTCCAGCGGGTCGACCTGGATGCGCTGATGGAGCAGGTGATCGCCGAGCTGGCGCCGCTGCGCCCGGCCATCCGCGTCGAGCGCGGCCATGCCTTCGGCCGTGTCGAGGAGGGCGCCTGGGTGGAGGCCGAGCCGCGCTACCTGCACCGGGCCCTGCAGAACCTGGTGAGCAACGCCATGCGCCACGCCGAGTCGCGGGTGCGCCTGAGTTTCCAGATTGGCGAAGCGCTGTGCCGCATCGACGTGGAGGACGACGGCCCCGGCGTGCCGGAAAGCGCCTGGGAACGCATCTTCACCCCCTTCCTGCGGCTGGACGACAGCCGCACCCGCGCCTCCGGCGGGCATGGCCTGGGCCTGTCCATCGTCCGGCGCATCATCTATTGGCACAGCGGGCGGGCGCAGATCGGCCGCAGCGAGGCCCTGGGCGGCGCGCAGTTCAGCCTGGTCTGGCCGTGCCGGCAGGGCGAACGCCTGCCTTCCTGAGTCAGCGCACCGCCACCAGGGTCAGCAGGCGGTCCGGGTAGTGGCGCACCTGCCCCTGCAACTCGCGGCCCTGGTGCCATTCGGCGGACAGGTCGATCAACAGGCGCAGCTGCACGCGGTGGCCGTCCACCGCCAGCACTTCCGCGTCGTGGAAATAGAAGCGCACCCCCACCAGCGGGTAGAGCGCCTTGAACAGGCTCTCCTTGATGGAGAAGGTCAGGGTCACCCGCTCGGCCCTGGCCTCCAGCTGGAGGGCGTCGAGCCGTTGCAGCTCGGCCTCGGTGAGGATCTCCCCGGCCAGGCGCAGGGCGCGCTCGGGTTCCAGGCGCTGCTCCAGGTCCAGCCCCAGGCCGCGCCATGCCTTGGCACGGGCCACCACGCTGGCCGCCTGGCCGGTGCCGTGGGTGATGGAGCCGACGACGGCGGCCGGCCACACCGGCGCCCGGTCCTCGCCGGTGGCGGGCACCTCGGCCTGCCCGGTGAGCGCCTGCAAGGCCGCCCGCGCGCAGAGCCGCCCGGCCAGGTACTCCGCACGGCGCTTGGCCACCGAGCGCTGGATGCTCGGCGTGGTGGGGATGTTGCAGCGGGCGAAGTCGCCATCGTCGAGGGCCGCCGGGTCGAAGCGGCAGCTGTGGAAACCCACGCCCTCCAGCGCCTCGGCGAAGGGCCAGGCGGCATCGGGCTGGGTGCAGAAGAGGGGCAGGGTCAGGTTCATGGCGCGCATTCTGCCGCGCCGGTGGGGCGGCCGACCAGACGCTGGCTCGGTTACATATGTTTGCAATCGGGTTACCAAAGCTAAACGGATCGTCCAGTCGGCTTTTGCCAGACTAGCCGTGCGTTTCTTCTGGAACGCAGGTGAGGTTGTAGCCTGGGGCCGTTATCGGCCCCGGCGTTTTCTCTGAATCGAGAACGGGAGCCCTGTGGCTCCCGTTTTTTTTGCTTTGGATTCTGCACCTGGCGCAGCGCGCCTTATTCAGGGTTCTCCAGGTCCACCAGCAGCCGGGCGGGGTAGACCTTCTCCCAGTGGGCCTTGAAGCGCTTGTGCACGCGGTCGATATCGAAGGTGCTTTCCCGGCCCACCTTCTGCGCGTGGGCGATGTCATGAGCCCGCATGTAGGCGATCAGGAACGGTTCGCCGTTCAGCTCCAGGTGAAACCAGGATTCGACGGTCACGCCCTCCGCCTTGAGGGTTTCCACGGCTTCGGCCTTGCGGCGTTCTATTTCGCTCCTCCAGGCCTCGACCTGTTCCATCGAGTCGCTCTTCAGCTTGATCAGTACGGAACCGACATCCATTGCGGCACTCCAGCGTGTGGTGAAAGGGGATGCCGAGGTTAAACGCGGGCTGGTCGTGCGGTAGGGCGGCTGCCGATTGCTCAGCCAGCCGTTCACGCCGTTGGAGCTGCCACGGGCGGGCGTTGGCGGCTCAATGCGCCGTGTTCGTCAGCGAGGGGAGGTGGACGCGTTGGGCGGAGTCCGACGGGCTCAGTCGTCAATGCACCCTGGGATCAGCGCCCTGGTTCGCCAGGGCCTGATGCACCCAGGCGCTGCCAGCACCGGAACACCGGTTCGGCCAGGAACAGCACCAGCAGCAGCCGGGCCACCTGCAGGGCGGTGACCAGCGGGACGGAGAGCTGCAGGGTCTCGGCGGTGAGGCTCATCTCGGCGATGCCGCCGGGCATCATCCCCAGGGTCAGGGAGCGCAGGTCCAGGGCGCTGGCCCAGGCGATGCCGAGGGCGCAGAGGCTGGCGAAGCCGATCATCAGTGCGGTGCCCAGCAGGGTGCGGGCGAGGAAGGCCGGGGCGCGGCGGAAGAAGGGGCGGTCGAAGTGGCAGCCCAGGCCGCTGCCGATCAGCAACTGGCCCACCTGGCTGGCCCCTGGGGGCAGGCCGATGTGCAGGTCCCAGGCGACGCTGGCGCAGGCACTGACCAGCAGCGGGCCGAACAGCCAGGGGTTGGGTTGGCGCAGGCGTTGCCAGAGCAGCGCCACCAGTCCGCCGGCCGGTACCAGCACGGCCAGCCAGGCCCAGTCCACCGGGGCGCTGGTGTGCAGGGCGGGGCCGTCGCCCAGCAGCAGCTTGAACAGCGCCGGTATGCACAGCACCACGGCCACCACCCGCAGGCTCTGGGCCGCGGCCACGCGGCTGGTGCTGGCGCCGTTGCGCTGGCCGAGGTTGACCATCTCCCCCGAGCCGCCGGGCATGCAGGCGAAGAAGGCGGTGGCGCGGTCCTCGCCGCTGCGGCGCAACAGCCCGATGGCGAGGACGCTGGAAAGGCTGGTGAACAGGGCACCGAAGAGCACCAGCGCCCAGTGGGCGGTGACCTGCTCCAGCACCTGGGGGGTGAAGTGCAGGCCGATGCCGATGCCGATGATCCATTGCCCGGTCTTGCGCCCGCCCGGCAGGTCACGGATCTGCCAGGGCGTGGCGCAGCGGAACAGGATGACCGCCACCAGGGCGCCGATCATCCACGGCAGCGGCCAGTGGGCGAGGCTGGCGAGCAGGCCGCCCGCCGCGCCCACCAGGGGCGTCGCCCACCAGCTGCGCCAGCCATCACGCATCCGCCAGGGCCTCCCGGCGGGCGCGGCGGCGCCAGATGCGCACCAGCGGCAGGGCCAGCATCACCGCGACCAGCACCCAGGTGCCGATGGCGATGGGGCTGGACCAGAGGATGCCCAGCTCGCCGTTGGAGATGGACAGCGCGCGGCGCAGGTTCTGCTCCATCAGCCCACCGAGGATGAAGCC
Organism: Pseudomonas sp. FeS53a; assembly: GCF_000931385.1. Lineage (NCBI taxonomy): Bacteria > Pseudomonadati > Pseudomonadota > Gammaproteobacteria > Pseudomonadales > Pseudomonadaceae > Pseudomonas > Pseudomonas sp. FeS53a. The sequence goes on along the minus strand of NZ_JYFT01000050.1, from coordinate 35,905 downwards.
CAGCAGCAGCGGCGAGAGGGGGAAGTCCAGCTTGCGCAGGATGTAGCCGAAGATGCCGATGGCGACCATCAGGAACAGGTCGAAGGTGGTGGCGTGCACGGCATAGACGCCGATGGAGGTGATGATGGCGATCACCGGCACTAGGGCCCAGTTGGGCACGGCGAGGATGCGGGTGAATATCCGGATCATCGGGATGTTGAGGATCACCAGCATGACGTTGGCGATGAACAGCGAGGCGATCAGGCCCCAGACGATGTCCGGCTGCTGCTGGAACAGCATCGGGCCGGGGGTGATGTTGTACAGCGTGAGTGCGCCGATCATCACCGCCGTGGTGCCGGAGCCGGGAACGCCCAGGGTCAGCATCGGCACCATGGCGCCGCAGGCGGAGGCGCCGATGGCGGTTTCCGGGGCGGCCAGGCCGCGCATGTCGCCTTTGCCGAACCTGCCGGAGTCGCCGGCGAGCTTCTTCTCGGTCATGTAGGCCACAGCGCTGGCCAGGGTGGCGCCGGCGCCCGGCAGCACGCCGAGGATGAAGCCCATCACCCCGCAACGCAGGTTGACCACGGCGACCGAGGCGGCCTCCTTGAGGTTGAACAGCATGCGCCCGGTGGCCTTCACCGCGACGTGGCCGTGGTGGGTCTTCTCCAGCAGCAGGAGGATCTCGCTCACCGAGAACAGGCCCAGCACCAGCACCACGAACTGGATGCCGTCGGCGACATGGATGCTGTCGAAGGTGAAGCGGTAAACGCCGCTGTTGGCGTCGATGCCGATGGTGGAGAGGAACAGGCCGAGCAGGGCGGCGATGAAGGTCTTCAGCGGCCGGTCGCCAGCCATGCCGCCGAGGGCGACGATGGCGAACACCATCAGCACGAAGTACTCCGCCGGGCCGAAGGCGATGGCCCACTTGGCCAGCAGCGGGGCGAACAGCACCATGCCGCAGGTGGCGATGAAGGCGCCGATGAAGGAGCTCCAGGCCGACAGCGACAGGGCGACACCGGCCAGGCCCTGGCGGGCCATGGGGTAGCCGTCGAGGGTGGTCATCACGGTGGAGGCTTCGCCGGGGATGTTCAGCAGGATGGAGCTGATGCGCCCGCCGTATTCGCAGCCCAGGTACACGGCGGCCAGCAGGATCAGCGCCGACTCCGGCGGCAGGCCGAGGGCGAAGGCCACCGGGATCAGCAGGGCCACGCCGTTGATCGGGCCGAGGCCCGGCAGCAGACCCACCACGGTGCCGATCAGGGTGCCCACCAGGGCGGTGACCAGGTTGTAGGGGGAGAGGGCCACGCCGAAGCCCTGGCCGAGGTAGCTCAAGGTATCCATGTCGTCACTCCAGGAAGTCGAGGAGGCCCAGCGGCAGGGGCACGTCCAGGGTCTTGTCGAACAGCAGGTAGAGGCCAACGCTGATGGCCAGCGCGGCGATGGCGCTGGGCAGCCAGCGGCCGCCGTACAGGCGGGCCATCAGCAGGCCGGCGAGGGTGCTGGAGAGGATGAAGCCCAGCGGCTCGAAGAGCCCGGCGTAGACCAGCAGCAGGGCGATGCAGGCGATCACCTTGCGCAGGGTGGGGGCGTCCAGCGGGGTGTCGTCGTGCTTGTGCAGCAGGGCACCGGGGCGCAGCACCTGCCACAGCAGTGCAGCGGCCATCAGCCCGAGGGTGAGCAGGGGGAAGGCGCGGGGGCCGACCGGCTCATAGGAGAAGGCGGCGTGGTAGTTCCAGGCGAGCGCGGCAAAAAACAGGCATGCGACCAGCCAGCCCAGACTGAACAGGCGTTGAAAAAGCATGGGGGATTCCTCGCGGAATGGGGGCGCGGAGGGCCGGCTGGCGGGGGCGCTCAGCCGGCTGTTCGGGGCCTTAGCGTCTGTTCACGCTCTTGTGAGCGCTTACTGAGTGAGGCCGAACTCCTTGGCCATGTCCTTGTACTGGGCGACGCGCTGCTTCACGTAGGCGTCCAGTTCCGGGCCGGTCATGGCAAAGGGGAAGAGCTCGCGCTGGTCGCGCAGCTTGGCGAAGTCCTCGGAGGCCAGCAGCTGGTCGAAGGCGGCCTTCCACCAGGCGTAGTCCTCGTCGCTCACCTTCGGGCCCAGGTAGAAGCCGCGCACCACCGGCCAGGTGATGTCGTAGCCCTGTTCCTTGGCGGTGGGGATGTTGGCCTTGTCTTCACCCGGCAGGCGCTCGTCGGAGAGCACGGCGAGGATGCGCATGTTGCCGGCGAGGATGTGCGGCATGGAGTCGGAGATGTCGGTACTGCCCACCTGGATGTGCCCGCCGAGCAGGGCGGTGGCGATCTCGCCGCCGCCTTCCAGGGCCACGTAGCGCAGGTTGCGCGGGTCGATGCCGGCGGCCTTGGCCAGCAGGGCGGTCTGCATCCAGTCCTGGCTGCCGACGGTGCCGGAGGAACCGATCACCACCTTGCCCGGGTCGGCCTTGAGGGCTTTGACCAGGTCGTCGAGGGTCTTGTAGGGGGAGTCGTTGCGCACGGCGATGGCGCCGTAGCTGGTGCCGATGCCGGCCAGCCAGCGCACGGCGTTCTCGTCGAAGCGGCCGAACTTGCCCTGGGCCAGGTTGAGCAGGGAGCCGCTGGACCAGGCGGTGATGGTGCCGGCGTCACCGGGGCGCTGGGCGACCACGGCGTTGTAGGCCACGGCACCCACGCCACCGGGCATGTAGGTGACGCGCATGGGCTTGCTGAGCAGCTTGGCGTCCATCAGGGCGCTCTGGGCCAGCTTGCAGGTGAGGTCGAAGCCGCCGCCGGGGGCGGCCGGGGCGATGCACTCGGGGCGCTTGGGCTCGGCCATCAGCTGGGTGGAGAGCAGCAGGCCGGTGGCGAGCAGGGCAAGGCGGGAGAGGGCGGTCTTCATCGGTTGTCTCCTGTGGAGTCTTATTGTGGATCACCAGATGGCGAGGGCGTAGCTGACGATCAGGCGCAGTTCGTCGGCATCCCGGGCGAAGTTGGAGCGGAAGCCGGCGTGGCGGGCGCGGAAGGTGAGGTCCTTGAGGGCGCCGCTCTGGACGACGTACTTGAACTCCACGTCGCGTTCCCATTCACGGCCTTCCTGGTCGCTGCCGGTGACCTGGGCGTTGTCGCTGGTGATGTAGCGGGTCATGAAGCTCAGGCCGGGGACGCCGAGGCTGGCGAAGTCCAGGTCGTAGCGGGCCTGCCAGGAGCGCTGGTCGGCGTTGGCGAAGTCGTTGATCTGCACGAAGTTGACCAGGAACGGGTCGCTGCCGTCGATGTAGGCGTAGCCGGTGTCGCCGCTCATGCGCTGGTAGCCGAGGCCGACCTTGTGGGCGCCCTGGCCGTAGCTGACCATGCCGTTCAGCGCGCGGTTGTCCACCTTGCCTGCGGCGGCGCGGCCGGTGTCGGCGCTGATGGCGTAGCGCAGGTCGGCGCTGAGGGTGCCGCTGCCCAGGGGCTGGGTGGCGAGCAGGCCGAAGAAGTGCTGGCGGTAGACGTCGTCCAGCTCGGCGAAGTAGTAGCGCCCGGTGAGCTGCTTGCTGAACACGTAGTCGGCACCGGCCAGGTCGTAGTGGTCGCCGCTGGCGCCACTGGCGAAGCGCCGGTTCTTGTTGTTCAGGGCCAGGTCTTCGGAGTGGGTGGAGGCGCGGTCCTTCACTTCGCGCAGACGGCCGCCGGTGAAGGTGAGGCCTTCGATCTCCTTGGAGGTGAGCAGGCCGCCTTCGAATACCTGGGGCAGGATGCGGCTGTCGCTGGCCTTGACCACCGGCAGCTCGGGAATGTGGCTGCCGATGCGCAGTTCGCTCTTGGAGAAGCGCACCTTGCCGGTCAGGCCCAGCTTGCCGTAGGTGTCCGGGGTGCCGCCGTCGTCCTGCACCGGCAGCAGGTCGGTGCCGCTGCGGCCTTTGCCGGAGTCGAGCTTGACGCCGACCATGCCGAGGGCGTCCACGCCGAAGCCGACGGTGCCTTCGGTGAAGCCGGATTCGATGTTGAGGATGAAACCCTGGGCCCATTCGTCGCGCTTGGACTGGCCGGTGCCTTCGCGGAAGTCGCGGTTCAGGTAGATGTTGCGGGCTTCGAGGGTGGCCGAGCTGTCCTTGATGAAGTCAGCCTGGGCGAACGGGGCGAGGGTGCAGCCGGCGATGGCCAGGCTGACGATGCGAGCAGGCGGCAACGCCTGCCGGGAGGCAGTGTGCATCGGTGGTCTCCGTTGTTGTTCTTGTAAAGCCGGCTCAACCAGGGCCGGCTATTGATGGGTGGTTTTGTCCACCCTGTGGCGATCCTAGGGGGCGAAGCTTTCGCCAGGCTTTCAGCGTGAAAGAATTCGGCAGGCCGGTTTTTTGCCGGTGGTTGGCCGTTACACTGCGGGCCGTTTCCTACAGCCTGGAGGACTCCACCGTGCGAATCCTGCTCGTCGAAGACCATCTGCAATTGGCCGATAGCGTGGCCCAGGCGCTGCGCGCGGCGGGCTGGACGGTGGACGTGCTGCACGATGGCGTGGCGGCGGACCTGGCGCTGTCCAGCGAGGAGTACGCCCTGGCGGTGCTGGATGTGGGGCTGCCGCGCCTGGATGGCTTCGAGGTGCTGTCGCGCCTGCGCGGGCGGGGCAAGACGCTGCCGGTGCTGATGCTCACCGCGCGGGGCGAGGTGAAGGACCGGGTGCTGGGCCTGAACCTGGGGGCCGACGATTACCTGGCCAAGCCCTTCGAGCTGTCGGAGCTGGAGGCGCGGGTGAAGGCGCTGCTGCGGCGCACGGTGCTGGGTGGCGAGCAGCAGCAGCGCTGCGGGCCGCTGCTCTATGACCTGGGCACCCGGCGCTTCAGCCTGGACGGCCAGCCGCTGACCCTGACCTCGCGGGAGCAGGCGGTGCTGGAGGTGCTGATCGCGCGGCCTGGCCGGGTGATGAGCAAGGACCAGTTGGCCGCCCAGGTGTTCGGCCTGGACGAGGAGGCCAGCCCGGACGCCATCGAGATCTACATCCATCGCCTGCGCAAGAAGCTGGAGGGCAGCACGGCGCGCATCGTTACCTTCCGCGGCCTGGGCTACCTGTTGGAGCACCAGGATGCGTGAGTCGGGAAGCCTGCGCGGGCGGCTGCTGCGGCGGCTGGCGCTGCTGCTGGCGGTGCTGCTGGTGCTCGGCAGCCTGAGTGCCTACTTCAATGCCCGTCAGGCGGCGGACACTGCCTACGACCGCACCCTGCTGGCATCGGCCCGGGCTATTTCCGCCGGGCTCTACGAGGCCGACGGCCGGCTCAAGGCCGATGTGCCCTATGTGGCGCTGGACACCTTCGCCTACGACAGCGCGGGGCGGATCTTCTACCAGGTGACCGACATCGAGGGGAAGCTGGTCTCCGGCTACGAGAACCTGCCTGGCCCGCCGCCTGGCACGCCGCGCACCGATGACTACCCGGCCCTGGCGCGCTTCTACGATGCCAACTACGGCGGGGTGGACGTGCGGGTGGTGAGCCTGCTGCGCCCGGTGAGCGAGGCAAGCATCAACGGCATGGCGGAAATCCGCGTGGCGGAGACCGAGGAGGCCCGCGAGCGCCTGGCCCGGGGGCTGCTGGTGGATACGCTGTGGCGCCTGGCGCTGATGTCCCTGGCGGCGCTGGGGCTGGTGTGGCTGGCGGTGAGTGCGGCGATGCGTCCGCTCAACCAGCTGCGCTCGGCGGTGGAGGAGCGCCAGCCGGACGACATGCGCCCGTTGCCGGTGGTGGTGGTGCAGAGCGAGCTCAAGCCGCTGGTGGATGCGCTCAACCGGTTCACCGAGCGCCTGCGCGGGCTGTTCCAGCGCCAGGCGGACTTCATCGCCGACGCCTCCCACGAGTTGCGCACGCCCCTGGCGGCCCTGAAGGCGCGGATCGAGCTGGGCCTGCGCGAGCAGGACCCGGCCGCCTGGCGCCGGACCCTGGAGGAAAGCGCGGCGAACACCGATCGGCTGACCCACCTGGCCAACCAGTTGCTCTCCCTGGCCCGCATCGAGAGCGGGGCGCGGGCGATTGCCGAGGGCGGTGCCGAGCGCATCGAGCTGGGTGCCCTGGCCCGTGAGCTGGGGATGGCCCTGGCGCCCCTGGCCCACGCGCGGGGCATCGCCCTGGCGCTGGAGGCCGAGGACAGCGCCTGGGTGATGGGCGAGCCGACGCTGCTCAACGAGTTGCTCAGCAACCTGGTGGACAACGCCCTGGCCCATACGCCGAAGGGCGCTAGTGTGACCCTGCGGGTGATGGCGCCGGCGGTGCTGGAGGTGGAGGACGAGGGCAGCGGCATTCCGCCGGAAGAGCGCGAGCGGGTGTTCGAGCGTTTCTACCGGCGCACGGCCCAGGCCAGCGGGGCCGGGCTGGGCCTGGCCATCGTCGGCGAGATCTGCCGGGCGCACATGGCCGAGATCAGCCTGCACGACGGCGGCGCGGGTGGGTTGCGGGTGCGGGTGAGCTTTCCGCCGGCCTGAACGGCTTGCCGTCAGTGCAGGGCGCTCAGCGGCTGTTCGGCTTCGAGCAGGTAGCGGGCGACCTTGCCGCTTTCGCGCAGTTGCGCCAGGCCCTGGTTGAAGCGCGCCATGAGCTGTTCGTTGCCGGGCACCGAGCGGGACAGCAGCAGGTGCATGGTGTCGCTGCGCAGGGGCCGGGGGTGGAAGGTGAGGCGGCTGCGTTCCTCGCGGCTGAAGCCTTGCTGCAGGTTGGCGATGCCGACCACTTTGTCCATGGGGAACACGTCGATGCGGCCGGCCAGGAGCATGCGCAGGCCCTGTTCCTCGGCGGCCAGGCGCTGCACGCGCAGGCGGCCGTCCTGCTCGGCACGCTGGAAGGCCTCGCCGTAGTCGTAGCCGATGGTGGCGCCCAGGCGGTACTGCCGGAGGTCCTCCACGCTCTGCCAGTCGAGGGCGGTGTCCTTGCGGTGGAACAGCACGTAGCCGCTTTCGATCACCGGATCACTGACGTAGAAATCCCGCTCGCGGTCGGCCGTGCGCAGCCAGATGGCGGTGCCGTGGCGCTCGCCTTTCTCGGCCAGGCGCAGGGCGCGGGCCCAGGGGTAGAACTCCCAGTGGACGGTGACGCCCTCCAGGGCGAAGGCTTCGGCGACGATGCGCGAGGCGACGCCCTGGTGCGGCAGCGTGGCGCCGAGGTAGGGCGCCCATTCACCGTTGGTGAGGCGCACGTCTTCAGCGGCGGCGAGGCTGCCGAAGGCAAGGGCGAAGAGAAGGAAGAGGGCGCGCATCCGCTGAGTCCGGTACTCCATGTATGCAGGGAGTCTAGACAGGGATGGCGCGCCCGTTAGATCACTGCAGCATGCTCATGGCCGCTTCCATGGCGGCGGAGAGGTCTTCGTCGGCCTGCATGTCGACCTGCGGGTCGAGGCCGAGCTTGGCGAAGGCGGGGACCTGGCTCCAGTCGAGTTGGGTGTAGGGGTGCTCGCTGCCTAGGTAGCTCTGCAGGGTGGCGACCTGGACGATGTCCACGTAGTCGACCTTGGGGGAGTTGCGGGTGAAATCCAGGTACTGGCTGGGGATCTGCGCGATCGGGGCGGGGAATTCCCAGGCCTTGAGGATGCGGTCGCCGATGATCGGGTGGATGCGCTCGATCACGTGGTTGAGGCTGATGGAGTCGGCCAGCAGTTCGTAGTGCTCTTCGGCGTAGGTGAGGATCGGCAGCACGCCGATCTGGTGCACCAGGCCGGCGAGGGTGGCCTGGTCCGGCGCGAGGCGGGTGTAGTGGCGGCAGAGGACGTGGCAGATGCCGGCGATCTCGGTGCTCTTGTTCCAGACTTCGCGCATCTTGCGGTCGACCACGTCGGAGGTGGCCTGGAACATCTGCTCCATGGCCAGGCCCGTGGCGAGGTTGCAGGTGTAGTTGATGCCGAGGCGGCTGATGGCCATCTGCAGGTCGGTGATTTCCTTGTTGGTGCGCAGCAGCGGGCTGTTCACCACCTTGATGATGCGGGCGGTGAGGGCGGCGTCGTTGCCGATCACCTTGGACAGGGCGGGGATGCTCACGTCGGGGTCTTCCGCGGCTTCGCGCACCTTCAGCGCCACTTCGGGCAGGGTGGGCAGCACCAGCTCATCGTTGTCGATGGCGCGGATCAGGTCTTCCTGGACTTTCTCGGCAAGCTTGCTCATGGGGGCTCTCTAGGCGTTGTAGGCGGTTGGACCGGCCCTCAGCGCTGGATCTCGCGGTCGGCGTCCAGCGTGTAGGGGAGGTCGAGCAGGTTCAGCACGGGGCCGTCGATGGCGCCCAGGTGGATCCGTCCGTCGTTGACCGCGTCTTCCTGGAGCACGGCGAGGAGTTCGTAACCCTGTTCCGCCGGGGCGGCCAGCACCACTTCGCCGACGCTGCTCTGGTGAACGGGGGAAAAGAGTTCGAGGCCGGGGGCCGGGCGTTCGCCTTCGGGCAGGGCCAGGCGCTGCAGGCGGCGCTTGAGTTTGCCCAGGTACTGCATGCGGGCGACGATCTCCTGCCCGGTATAGCACCCTTTCTTGAAGCTGACGCCGCCGACCGCCTGGAGGTTGATCATCTGCGGGATGAACAGCTCGCGGGTGGCGGCGAAGACCTGGCCGACCCCGGCGCGTACCTGGGCCAGCAGCCAGGCATCCAGCGGGGCCTCGGGCAGGTGGGCGGCGAGCTGGGCGCGCAGGCTGTCGGCTTCGCCAGCCGCTGCCCAGAGTTCGGCGCGACCGTCGGAGAGGCGCAGGGCGATGCGGCCCTCGGCGCGTACGACGGCGCCGGGTTCGGTGGGCAGGTCAAGGCCCAGTGCGGCCAGCACGGCGTCGCCCTGGGCCAGTCCGAAGCGCACCCAGGTGGCGCTCTCGTCGGTCAGGGTGGCCTTGGAGAACACGGCGTATTTCTTCAGGTCGGCGAGTTGCACGTCCAGCAGCTGGGCGTCGAGGGCGAGCAGGTAGCCGTCGCCTTCGGGCAGGATGCGGAAGCTGGAGACCATGCGTCCCTTGGGGGTGCAGCGGGCGCCGAGGCTGGTGGTGGTGTCGTTGAGGTAGGCGAGGTTGCAGGTGACCTGGCCCTGGAGGAACTTGGCGGCGTCCACGCCACGGACGGCGATGATGCCTTCGTGGGTGAGCGGGCAGAAGAATGCGGTTTCAGCCATGGGATATCGCTGGAAAGGGTGTCCGGGGCGTCATCATAGAGCCCGGTCGGCGGCTTGTCAGCGGGTGCCGGCCGGCGTCCGTGCCGTTATACTGCGCGCCTGTTTACTGGAGGCACCCCGATGGCCGACGCAACTGAACTGAACCGACTCTTCTGGCACAGCCGCCGCGGCATGCTGGAGCTGGATGTGCTGCTGGTCCCCTTCGTGCAGGAGGCGTACCCGCACCTCGACGAGGCCGACCAGGCTCGTTACCGCAAGCTGCTGGAATGTGAGGACCAGGACATGTTCGGCTGGTTCATGCAGCGCGGCGAGCCGGAAGATGCGGACCTGCGGCGCATCGTGAAAATGATCCTGGACCGTGTCCAGCCCAAGTAGTCCCTTCGAATGCCACTGGCGCCCGTCGCGGCGCCTGCTGGCGATCTACCTCTTCCTTCTCATGCTATGCCTGGTGGCGCTGGCGACGGCCGAGTGCCCGGCCTGGGTGCGCCTGCTCGGCGTGCTGCTGTGCGCTGGCCACGCGGCCTGGGTGCTGCCCCGGCGCATCCTGCTGACGGCGCCGTCGGCGATCCTCGGGTTGCGCCTGTCGTCGGAGGGGCTGGCGTTGCTGCGCCGGGACGGCGACTGGCTGCCTGTGCAACTTTCGCCGGACAGCCTGGCGCTACCCCTGGCGGTGCTGCTGGTCTATCGCCAGCCGGGTCGCCCCTGGGCCCAGGGGCTCTGCGTGCCGGCCGATGCGATGGACGCCGATTGGCATCGGCGCCTGCGGGTGCAGTTGCGTTTCAGTCGCCAAAGGTGGGCGGCACCAGAATAGTGTCGTGGGCTTCGGGCAGGGTGTCGGGGTAGTCCAGGGTGTAGTGCAGGCCCCGGGATTCCTTGCGCTGCATGGCCGAGCGGATGATCAGGTCCGCCACCTGGGCCAGGTTGCGCAGCTCGATGAGGTCACGGCTGACCTTGTAGTTGGAGTAGAACTCGTCGATCTCGCTGAGCAGCAGGCGCACCCGGTGCTGGGCGCGCTGCAGGCGCTTGTTGGTGCGCACGATGCCGACGTAATCCCACATGAATCGCCGCAGTTCGTCCCAGTTGTGCGCGATGATCACGTCCTCGTCCGAGTCAGTGACCTGGCTGGCGTCCCAGGTGGGCAGGCTGTCGGGAACGGGGATCTGCTCCATCTGGCCGAGCATGTCCTCGGCGGCGGAGCGGGCGTAGACGAAGCACTCCAGCAGGGAGTTGCTGGCCATGCGGTTGGCGCCGTGCAGGCCGGTGAAGCTGGTCTCGCCGATGGCGTAGAGACCGGGGACGTCGGTGTGGCCGTGGCGGTCCACCACCACGCCGCCGCAGGTGTAGTGGGCGGCGGGCACCACGGGGATGGGCTGGCGGGTGATGTCGATGCCGAAGCCCAGGCAGCGCTCGTAGACCGTGGGGAAGTGGCTCTTCACGAACTCGGCGGGCTTGTGGCTGATGTCCAGGTAGACGCAGTCGATGCCCAGGCGCTTCATCTCGTGGTCGATGGCGCGGGCGACGATGTCGCGCGGGGCCAGTTCGGCACGCTGGTCGAAGCGCTGCATGAAGCGCTCGCCGCTGGGCAGGCGCAACAGGCCGCCTTCGCCGCGCACCGCCTCGGTGATCAGGAAGCTCTTGGCCTGCGGGTGGTAGAGGCAGGTGGGGTGGAACTGGTTGAACTCCAGGTTGCCCACGCGGCAACCGGCCCGCCAGGCCATGGCGATGCCATCACCGCAGGCGCCGTCGGGGTTGCTGGTGTAGAGGTAGACCTTGGCGGCGCCGCCGGAGGCGAGCACGGTGAAGCGCGCGCCGTAGGTGTCGACCTCGCCGCTGCTGCGGTTCAGCACGTAGGCACCAAGGCAGCGCTGGCCGGGCAGGCCGAGCTTGCGTTCGGTGATCAGGTCGACGGCGACGTGCTGCTCCAGCAGTTCGATGTTGGGGCATTGCCGTGCGCGGGCCAGCAGGGTGTTGAAGATGGCGGCACCGGTGGCGTCGGCGGCATGGATGATGCGCCGGTGGCTGTGCCCGCCCTCGCGGGTGAGGTGGAACTGGAAGCCACCGTCTTCACGGGCGCTCTCGTCCTCGCGGGTGAAGGGCACGCCCTGGTCGATCAGCCACTGGATGGCCTGGCGGCTGTGCTCGACGGTGAAGCGGACGGCATCCTCGCGACAGAGCCCGGCCCCGGCGATGAGGGTGTCTTCGACATGGGAATCGACGGTGTCGGTGTCGTCCAGGACGGCAGCGACGCCCCCCTGGGCCCAGAAGGTCGAGCCCTGGGACAGGTCGCCCTTGCTGAGGACGGCGATGCGCAGGTGGGAGGGCAGTGTCAGCGCAAGGGTGAGGCCGGCGGCGCCGCTGCCGATCACCAGTACATCGTGCTGGAAGTGTTGGCTCATGTCGGGGATCCCGCGGGAAGGCGGCCCCTAGTATATAGAGGGGGTGGTCGGCACAATAGCGCGTTCATGGTCGCCGAATAAATCGTGGGAACTTTCCATTGCCCCCCGCTTTCTTAGGTGTGTCGCACATGAAGTGACGTGCTTGGCGAGTTGTGCCGCGAGGGGCTTCCTGCTCCTCTGGCTGCGGCAAATCAGGCGAATAAATTATCCGCGCAGCAGCGGTTGAACCCTGCTGCGTGATTCCGTGCAAGAAGGAAACGGTCTTGCAGGAAGCTTGCTTGGAGGGGAGAACTTTTGCGTAACGCCCGAGTCTATCTTGGCAAGCCGATCCACTGGGCGGCGCGGTGCCCCTCGAGCTCCAACGAGGAGTATCCATGCTAACCCAGGAACAGGATCAGCAACTGGTCGAGCGGGTGCAGCGAGGCGATAAGAGGGCTTTCGATCTCTTGGTGTTGAAGTATCAGCACAAGATCCTCGGGTTGATCGTGCGGTTCGTGCACGACACCCAGGAAGCTCAGGATGTCGCTCAGGAAGCCTTCATCAAGGCGTATCGTGCGCTCGGTAATTTTCGCGGTGACAGTGCTTTCTATACCTGGCTGTACCGCATCGCCATCAACACGGCGAAGAACCATCTGGTGGCGCGTGGTCGACGTCCTCCGGATAGTGATGTGAGTGCGGAGGATGCGGAGTTCTACGATGGCGATCATGCCCTCAAGGACAACGAATCGCCCGAGCGCTCGCTGCTGCGGGACGAGATCGAAGGTACTGTCCATCGAACCATCCAGCAGTTGCCCGAGGATTTGCGTACGGCGCTGACGTTGCGTGAATTCGATGGTCTGAGTTACGAGGACATCGCCAGCGTCATGCAGTGTCCGGTTGGTACGGTTCGCTCGCGTATTTTCAGGGCGCGAGAAGCGATCGATAAAGCCCTGCAGCCCTTGCTGCAGGAATCCTGAGACAGCGGCGACAGCAATAGAGAGGAATCGCCATGAGTCGTGAAGCCCTGCATGAATCGCTGTCCGCGGTGATGGATAACGAAGCGGATGAACTGGAGTTGCGCCGAGTGCTCGCCTCCAGCGGTGATGAGGAGATCCGTGCCACGTGGTCGCGCTACCAGATAGCCCGTGCCGTGATGCACAAGGAGCTGCTCGAGCCCCGTCTCGACATTGCGGCGGCGGTATCCGCAGCGCTGGCGGAAGAGGCTGCGCCGGCTGCCGCTACCAAGGGTCCCTGGCGGACCCTGGGTCGCCTGGCAGTCGCTGCATCGGTGACTGTCGCTGTGCTGGCCGGTGTGCGCCTGTACAACCAGGACGAGGTGGGCGCCCGCCAACTGGCCCAGCAAGGTGGCGTGCAGCCCCTGATCACTGCGCCCCAGGCCAACAAGGATGCGGTACTGGCGGGTTACAGCGTCGAGTCCCCGCGTGTACTGCCGCAAGGTTCGGCTGCGCCGTCGGGCTGGCATGACCAGCGCCTGCCGGCCTACCTGCGCCAGCACGCCCAACAGGCCGCCATGAGCGGCTCCGAGAGCGCGCTGCCCTATGCACGCGCTGCCAGTCTGGAGAGCCGCTGAGCAGTATCCATGCGCGCACTACCACTCTTCTTGCTGCTCGGCGGCGGATGGCTGGCTCAGGCCGCCCACGCCGCCGAACCCCAGGATTGGCTGAAGCGTATTGCCCAGGCCGAGCAGCAGCAGAATTTCCAGGGAACATTCGTCTACGAACGCAGCGGCAGTTTTTCCACCCACCAGGTCTGGCATCGGGTTGATGCCGGCCAGGTACGTGAGCGCCTGCAGCAGCTCGATGGCCCGGCCCAGGAGGTCGTGCGGGTGGACGGCAGGACGCAGTGTGTCAGTGGCGCCCTTGCCGACCAGATGGGTGGCCAGCTGTGGCCCGCGCGCGACCTGGATGCGGCGCAGATCACCAAGTCCTACGAGATCAGCGTGGTGGGGGAATCCCGTGTTGCCGGGCGTCCTGCCGTGGTCTTGAGTCTGGTGCCGCGTGACCAGCACCGCTATGGCTTCGAGCTTCACCTGGATCGCGAGACCGGCCTGCCGCTCAAATCACTGATGCTCAATGACAAGGGGGGGCTGCTGGAGCGCTTCCAGTTCACCCAGCTCGAAACGGTCCGCCCGGACGATGCCGAGCTTCAGCCGGGGGCCGATTGCCAGTCGGTGAGCTTCTCCGAGGCACCGGCGGAGCAGGCCAGTGGCTGGCGCTCCGATTGGTTGCCCCCAGGCTTCAGTCTCTCCAGTTCGACCCAGCGCCGCAGCCCGGCGTCATCCGATACCGTGGCCTGCCTGCTGTATGGCGATGGCCTGGCGCGCTTCTCGGTCTTCCTTGAGCCGCTGCACGGCGCGCGGGTGGAGGACATCGTGCCCTACGAGCTAGGGCCCACGGTGGCGGTATCCCGCCGACTGAGCACGGCAGACGGGGATGTGATGGTCACCGTCGTGGGTGAAATTCCTGTGGGAACTGCGGAGCGCGTCGCGTTGTCTATGCGTTCGGCGGGTTCCGCTGGCGGTCCGGCGCCCCAGTAATTGAGGGGCGCACGGGCGGCAGCGCTGGGCCTCCTGCTCGAACGGAGGTCAGCAATCGGTGGCAATCTGCCATCGATTCGTGTCCCAAGTTGTGCAATGTTCTATCGGGCTGGAGGCCTCGCTTCCGGCCCGATTTGCGTTTGCCTGCCCCGCCCCAGGGCGCTCGGTGGGTTCAAATTCCTCGTGTAATGACGGGAGCTGTATGTCGATGCTAAGCATGAAATCCTGCATGTCCGCCGTGGCGGCGCTGCTGCTGCTCGGACAAACCCTCGTGGCGCGTGCCGAACTGCCTGACTTCACCCCGCTGGTGGAGCAGGCGTCCCCCGCCGTGGTCAACATCAGTACGCGACAGAAGCTGCCCGAGCGCGCTGTCGCCAACCAGATGCCGGACCTGGAGGGCCTGCCGCCGATGCTGCGGGAGTTCTTCGAGCGCAGCATGCCCCAGGCGCCCCGCGGCCAGGGCGGTCGCCAGCGCGAAGCGCAGTCCCTGGGTTCCGGCTTCATCATCTCCAAGGACGGCTACATCCTGACCAACAACCATGTGGTGGCGGACGCCGATGAGATCATCGTGCGCCTGTCCGACCGCAGCGAACTGGAAGCCAAGCTCATTGGCGCCGATGCCCGCACTGACGTGGCCCTGCTGAAGGTGGAAGGCAAGGACCTGCCCATCGTCAAGCTCGGCAAGTCCGACGCGCTGAAGGTGGGTAGCTGGGTGCTGGCCATCGGTTCGCCGTTCGGCTTCGATCACTCGGTGACCGCCGGCATCGTCAGCGCCAAGGGCCGCAGCCTGCCCAACGAGAGCTACGTGCCGTTCATCCAGACCGACGTGGCGATCAACCCGGGTAACTCCGGTGGCCCGCTGTTCAACCTGGATGGTGAAGTGGTCGGCATCAACTCGCAGATCTTCACCCGCTCCGGCGGCTTCATGGGCCTGTCCTTCGCCATCCCGATCGACGTGGCGATGAGCGTGGCCGACCAGCTCAAGGCCAACGGCAAGGTCAACCGCGGCTGGCTGGGCGTGGTGATCCAGGAGGTCAACAAGGACCTCGCCGAATCCTTCGGTCTCGACAAGCCGGCCGGTGCGCTGGTGGCCCAGGTGCTGGAGAACGGCCCCGCTGCCAAGGGCGGCCTGCAAGTGGGTGACGTCATCCTCAGCATGAACGGCCAGCCCATCGTCATGTCCGCTGACCTGCCGCATCTGGTGGGCGGGCTGAAGCCGGGTACCAAGATCGACCTGGGCATCGTCCGCGATGGCAATCGCAAGAGCCTGTCCCTGAGCATCGGTGCGCTGCCGGAGGACGGTGAGGAGCTGGCCGGTGCCGGCGAGTCCTCGGGTGCCGAGCGCAGCAGCAACCGTCTGGGCGTGCTGGTGGCCGGCCTCTCCGAGGAACAGCAGAAGGCGCTGGACATCAAGGGTGGCGTGGTCATCCGCGAGATCCAGGATGGACCGGCTGCGCTGATGGGCTTGCGCCCGGGCGACGTGATCACCCACCTGAACAACCAGGCCATCGATTCGGTGCAGACCTTCGCCAAGATCGCCAAGGAACTGCCGAAGAACCGTTCGGTGTCCATGCGTGTGCTGCGCCAGGGTCGCGCGAGCTTCATCACCTTCAAATTGTCGGAGTGATCCGATGCACTGAAAAAGGGCGGCCCAGGTCGCCCTTTTTCATGGGCGGGGCCCGTCGGTCGTGCGTGACGCCCATGATGGCGATCAGGTAAACTCCCCGGCTATTTTTCGGCAAGCAACCGGCTTGCGGCTTTTTTCGAGTGTCGATCCCGTGAGTGACCTGAGTCATATCCGCAACTTTTCCATCATCGCCCACATCGACCATGGCAAGTCGACCCTGGCGGATCGCTTCATCCAGCTCTGTGGTGGCCTTTCCGATCGCGAAATGGAGGCCCAGGTGCTCGACTCCATGGACCTGGAGCGTGAGCGCGGCATCACCATCAAGGCCCACAGCGTCACCCTGCACTACAAGGCGCAGGACGGCCGGACCTACCAGCTGAACTTCATCGACACCCCCGGCCACGTGGACTTCACCTACGAGGTGAGCCGCTCACTGGCTGCCTGCGAAGGCGCGCTGCTGGTGGTGGATGCGGGGCAGGGCGTCGAGGCCCAGTCCGTGGCCAACTGCTACACCGCCATCGAGCAGGGCCTGGAAGTGATGCCCGTGCTGAACAAGATGGACCTGCCCCAGGCCGAGCCGGAGCGGGTCAAGGACGAGATCGAGCACATCATCGGCATCGACGCCACGGACGCCGTGCCCTGCAGCGCCAAGAGCGGCATGGGCGTGATCGAGGTGCTGGAGCAGCTGGTCAAGGTGATCCCGCCGCCCGAAGGCGAGATCGAGGCGCCGCTGCAGGCGCTGATCATCGACTCCTGGTTCGACAACTACCTGGGCGTGGTCTCGCTGGTGCGGGTCAAGCATGGCCGGGTGAAGAAGGGCGACAAGATCCTGGTGAAGTCCACCGGCAAGGTCCACCAGGTGGACAGCGTCGGCGTCTTCACCCCCAAGCATACCGAGACCGCAGACCTCAAGGCCGGCGAAGTGGGCTTCATCATCGCCGGCATCAAGGACATCCACGGCGCGCCGGTGGGCGACACCCTGACCCTGTCCAATACCCCGGACGTGGACGTGCTGCCCGGCTTCCAGCGCATCAAGCCGCAGGTCTATGCCGGCCTGTTCCCGGTCAGCTCCGATGACTTCGAGGACTTCCGCGAGGCCCTGCAGAAGCTGACCCTGAACGACGCCGCGCTGCAGTACGAGCCGGAAAGCTCCGAGGCCCTGGGCTTCGGCTTCCGCATCGGCTTCCTCGGCATGCTGCACATGGAGATCATCCAGGAGCGCCTGGAGCGCGAATACGACCTGGACCTGATCACCACCGCCCCGACCGTGGTCTTCGAGATCGTCCTGAAGAGCGGCGAGACCGTCTACGTCGACAACCCGTCCAAGCTGCCGGACCTGGCGTCCATCCAGGAGATGCGCGAGCCCATCGTGCGCGCCAACATCCTGGTGCCCCAGGAGCACCTGGGCAACGTCATCACCCTGTGCATCGAGAAGCGTGGCGTGCAGCGCGACATGCAGTTCCTCAGTTCCCAGGTTCAGGTCTGCTACGACCTGCCGATGAACGAGGTGGTGCTGGACTTCTTCGACCGCCTGAAGTCGGTGAGCCGTGGCTACGCCTCGCTGGACTACAGCTTCGACCGCTTCGAGCCCGCCAACCTCGTCCGCCTGGACGTACTGATCAACGGCGAGAAGGTCGATGCGCTGGCACTGATCGTTCACCGCGAGCAGGCCCACTACAAGGGCCGTGCGTTGACCGAGAAGATGAAGGACCTGATTCCTCGACAGATGTTCGACGTCGCCATTCAGGCCGCCATCGGCGGCCAGATCGTCGCACGGACGACCGTCAAGGCACTCAGGAAGAACGTTCTGGCCAAGTGCTACGGCGGCGACGTCAGCCGTAAGAAGAAGCTGCTGGAGAAGCAGAAGGCCGGTAAGAAACGGATGAAGCAGGTAGGCAGCGTGGAAATCCCGCAGGAAGCCTTCCTCGCTGTTCTCAAAGTGGATAGCTAGGGTCTATGTCGATCAATTTCCCGCTCTTGTTGGTTATCGCCGTGGCGGTCTGCGGCGTGCTCGCGCTCCTCGATCTGGTCCTGCTGGCGCCTCGCCGGCGCACTGCGATCGCCACCTACCAGGGGCAGGTCGGCGAGCCCGATCCGGCAGTGCTGGAAAAGCTCGGCAAGGAGCCCCTGCTGGTCGAGTACGGCAAGTCGTTCTTCCCAGTGCTGGCCATCGTGCTGGTGCTGCGTTCGTTCCTGGTGGAGCCGTTCCAGATCCCGTCCGGCTCGATGAAGCCGACGCTGGAAGTGGGCGATTTCATCCTGGTGAACAAGTTCGCCTACGGCATCCGCCTGCCGGTGCTGGACACCAAGGTGATCGAAGTGGGTGACCCGCAGCGCGGCGATGTGATGGTGTTCCGCTACCCCAGCGACCCGAACGTCAACTACATCAAGCGCGTCATCGGCCTGCCGGGTGATCGCATCGCCTACAGCAATGACAAGCGCCTCACCGTCAACGGCCAACTGGTGGCCGAGACGCTGGTGGGCGACGAGCCCGGCACCCTGGGCAGCGCGCGTCTTTACCAGGAGAAGCTGGGCGAGGTCGAGCACATGATCCGCAAGGAAATGCGCCGCAACCTCATGGAGCCCGGCAAGGAGTGGGTAGTCCCGGAGGGGCACTACTTCATGATGGGCGACAACCGCGACAACTCGAACGACAGCCGCTACTGGAACGACCCGAACATCCCCCGCGACCTGCTGGGCATGGTTCCGGACCGCAACATCGTCGGCAAGGCCTTTGCCGTTTGGATGAGCTGGCCGGACCCGAAGCTGCGCAGCCTGCCGAACTTCTCCCGCGTCGGCCTGATCCACTGACCGACCCGGGTTTTCGCTTTTGCGGCGCTGTTCACGACGGCGCCGCCCGCTATATATAGTCTTGCGACGGGCCGGCCGGCCCGAACAACAACCGACATTGAGGTCAACATGACGTTCGCACGCTCGCAGCGCGGCCTTTCGCTCCTGGGTTGGATGGTGGTCCTGGCCATCGTCGCCTTCCTCGCCAGCACCGCCTTCAAGATCATTCCCCACTACATGGACTACTACGCGCTGGAAAAGCTGATCACGTCCGTGGAGAACGAAAAGGGGCAGGGCATCAGCACTCCGGCTGACTTCAGGGACTATGTGCGCAAGGGTATGCAGGTCAACAGCATCCGTGACATCGATCTGGACAAGGCGCTGGACGTGAAGCTGGAAAACAACGACTTCTACGCCACCCTGAAGTACGAGAAGCGAGAGCCGCTGATCGAGAACCTCGACCTGGTGGTCCATTTCGACAAAGAATTCCGTGTAAGAGTCCCGTGAGCGCATCCCTCAGCCGTCTCGAGCGCCAGCTCGGCCATACCTTCAACGACCAGGGTCTGATGACCCTGGCCCTCACCCACCGCAGCTACGCCGGGCGCAACAATGAGCGCCTGGAGTTCCTGGGTGACGCCGTGCTCAACTTCGTCGCGGGCGAGGCCCTCTACGAGCGCTTTCCCCAAGCCCGTGAGGGGCAGCTCTCACGGCTGCGCGCGCGGCTGGTGAAGGGCGAGACCCTGGCCCTGCTGGCACGGGGTTTCGAACTGGGCGAATACCTGCGCCTGGGTTCCGGGGAGCTGAAGAGTGGTGGCTTCCGCCGCGAATCGATCCTGGCGGATGCCCTGGAGGCGCTGATCGGTGCCATCTACCTCGATGCAGGCATGGACAGGGCCCGTGAACGGGTCCTGGCGTGGCTGGAGAACGAGCTGGAAAGCCTGACCCTGGTGGACACCAACAAGGACCCCAAGACCCGCCTGCAGGAATTCCTGCAGTCCCGGGCCTGCGAACTGCCCCGCTACGAAGTGGTGGATATCCAGGGTGAACCGCACTGCCGCACCTTTTTCGTCGAGTGCGACATCACCCTGCTGAACGACAAGACCCGTGGCCAAGGGGCCAGCCGGCGCATCGCCGAGCAGGTGGCTGCGGCCGCCGCCCTGGTCGCCCTGGGCGTGGAGAATGGCCATGACTGATCTCGAAACCTCCCGCTGCGGCTACGTGGCCATCGTCGGACGCCCCAACGTGGGCAAGTCCACCCTGCTCAACCACATCCTCGGGCAGAAGCTGGCGATCACCTCCCGCAAGCCCCAGACCACCCGCCACACCATGCTCGGCATCAAGACCGAAGGCGCGGTGCAGGCGGTCTACGTCGACACCCCCGGCCTGCACAAGAACAACGAGAAAGCGCTCAACCGCTACATGAACAAATCCGCCGCCGCTGCCCTCAAGGACGTCGACGTGGTGGTGTTCGTGGTGGACCGCACCCGTTGGACCGACGAGGACCAGATGGTGCTCGAGCGCGTCCAGTACGTGCAGGGCCCGGTGATCATCGCCGTGAACAAGACCGACCGCCTGGAAGAGAAGTCCGAGCTGCTGCCGCACCTGACCTGGCTGCAGGAGCAACTGCCCAAGGCCGAGATCGTGCCGATCTCCGCCCAGCACGGCCACAACCTCGATGCCCTGGAGCGCCTGGTGGCGGACAACCTCCCGGAAAACGAGCACTTCTTCCCGGAAGACCAGATCACCGACCGCAGCAGCCGCTTCCTCGCCGCCGAACTGGTGCGGGAGAAGATCATGCGCCAGCTGGGTGCCGAGCTGCCCTACCAGATCACCGTCGAGATCGAGGAGTTCAAGCACGATGGGCGCACGTTGCACATCCATGCGCTGATCCTCGTCGAACGCGACGGGCAGAAGAAAATCATCATTGGCGACGGTGGCGAGCGCATCAAGCGCATTGGCCAGGACGCGCGCAAGGACATGGAGGTCATGTTCGACTCCAAGGTCATGCTCAACCTCTGGGTCAAGGTGAAGGGCGGCTGGTCCGACGACGAGCGGGCTCTGCGCTCCCTGGGCTACAACGACCTCTGACCCGCCATGCAGACACCCGCGCAGGCGGTACCGGCCTTTGTCCTGCACAGCCGGGCCTACCGCGAAAGCAGTGCGCTGGTGGACCTGTTCACCCCCGATGGGCGCCTGCGCGCAGTGTTGCGCGGCGCCCGTGGCAAGGCCGGCACTCTGGCCCGGCCTTTCGTCCCCCTCGAAGTGGAACTGCGCGGCCGCAGCGAGCTGAAGAACATCGGCCGGCTCGAAGGCGCGGGCATCCCGCATTTCCTCACCGGCGAAGCCCTGTTCAGCGGGCTCTACCTCAATGAGCTGCTGGTGCGCCTGCTGCCGGCGGAAGCGCCTCACCCCGACCTGTTCCAGCATTACGCCGTGACCCTCCAGGCCCTTGCCGCCAACCGCCCGCTGGAGCCGCTGCTGCGCGCCTTCGAGTGGCGGCTGCTGGACGAGCTGGGCTACGGTTTCGCCCTGGACATCGACCTGCACGGCGCGCCCATCGCCGTCGACGGCATCTACCGCCTGCTGCCCGACGCCGGCCTGGAGCCGGTGGGTCACCTGCAACCCGGCCTCTTCCAGGGCGCCGAGCTGCTGGCCCTGGCCGAGGCCGACTGGTCGGCGCCGGGGGCCCTGGCCGCGGCCAAGCGGCTGATGCGCCAGGCCCTGGCCCCTCACCTCGGTGGCCGGCCACTGGCCAGCCGCGAACTCTTCATGACGATCAAGGAACCTGCCCGTGACTGAAGCCAACCGTGTACTGCTCGGCGTGAACATCGACCACGTCGCCACCCTGCGCCAGGCCCGGGGGACCCGTTACCCCGACCCGGTCAAGGCCGCCCTGGACGCCGAGGAAGCTGGCGCCGACGGCATCACCGTGCACCTGCGCGAAGACCGTCGGCACATCCAGGAGCGCGACGTGCGCGTGCTCAAGGAGGTTCTGCAGACCCGCATGAACTTCGAGATGGGCGTCACCGAGCCGATGATGGCCTTCGCCGAGGAAATCCGCCCCGAGCACATCTGCCTGGTGCCGGAAACCCGCCAGGAGCTGACCACCGAAGGCGGCCTCGACGTGGCCGGCCAGGAGGCGCGCATCCAGGCCGCCGTCGAGCGCCTGGCCAAGCTCGGCAGTGAGGTTTCGCTGTTCATCGACGCCGACCCGTTGCAGATCCAGGCCGCCCACCGCGTCGGTGCGCCGGCTATCGAGCTGCACACCGGCCGTTACGCCGATGCCCACACCCCGGAGGAAGCCGAGCAGGAGCTGCAGCGCATCCGTGAGGGCGTTGCCCTGGGCCTCAAGCTCGGCCTGGTGGTCAATGCCGGTCATGGTCTGCACTACCACAACGTCGAGCCGGTGGCGGCGATCCCCGGCATCAACGAGCTGAACATCGGCCACGCCCTGGTGGCCCACGCGCTGTTCGTCGGCTTCAAGCAGGCGGTGGTGGAGATGAAGCAGCTGATCCAGGGGGCGCAGGCGTCGCGCGTCTGACGCAGGCCAGGGTCACCACTCGCTGAGCCCCTGATGAAACGCCGGCCTACCCGTGGTGCACGGGTAGGCCGGTTCGTTTGTGGCGGGCGTTCCCGGGCTGAAGCCGGGTTGCGGTTCAGGGCTTGCGGGCGACGATCACCGCGCGAGCGGGGGCGGGGAGGCCTTCGACGGTGCGGCTGTGGTCGGCCGGGTCGAGGAACTCGGGCAACGACTGGAAGCGCATCCACTCCGTGCTGCGCTGTTCCTCCACGCTGGTGACGCTCACGTCCACGCAACGCACATCCACGTAGCCGGCGCGGCGCAGCCACAGCTCCAGCGCCGGCACCGACGGCAGGAACCACACGTTGCGCATCTGCGCGTAGCGGTCCTCGGGCACCAGCACCTGCTGGGCATCGCCTTCCACCACCAGGGTTTCCAGCACCAGTTCGCCGCCGCGCGCCAGGCAGTCCTTCAGGTCGTACAGGTGATCGATGGGCGAGCGCCGGTGGTACAGCACGCCCATGGAGAACACCGTGTCGAAGCCTTCCAGCTTCGCCGGCAGCTCCTCCAGGGCCAGGGGCAGGTGCCAGGCGGGGAGGTCGGGCAGGAAACGCTTCATGGCGAGGAACTGGCAGAAGAACAGCCAGTTCGGGTCCACGCCCACCACGCAGTCGGCGCCAGCGCCGAGCATGCGCCACTGGTAGTAGCCGTTGCCGCAGCCCACATCCAGCACCCGCTTGCCGACGAGGTCCAGGTGGGGCGAGACGCGCGCCCATTTCCAGTCCGAGCGCCACTCGGTGTCGACATGCACGCCGAACAGCTCGAACGGCCCCTTGCGCCAGGGAATCAGCCCTTGCAAGGCCGCTTTCAGTTGGGCCCGGGTGGCCTCGTCGCAGGGGCCGTCCAGCAGGAAGCGCTGGGCCAGCTCCACCTGCTGCGGTTGCAGCGCGGGGAGGGCGTTGACGGCCGCTCCCCAGCGCTCCAGGTCGCCGTGGCCGACGGCCAGCTTGGCGTCTAGTTGCGCCGGCAGGTCGGCGGCCCAGTCCTGCAGGCGGGTGCCGGCCAGTTGCTGTTGCAGGCTGTCGAGGTCGAGGGTGCGGATCATGGCAGGGCGATCAGCGAGGCGAAGTTGAGGCACTGGAACCAGGGCACCACCTTGGAGAAGCCGGCGGCGAGCAGACGCTCGCGGTGTTCCTCCAGGCTGTCCGGGTGCATGACGTTCTCCAGGGCGCTGCGCTTCTGGGCGATTTCCAGCTCGCTGTAGCCATTGGCGCGCTTGAAGGCGATGTGCAGGTCGGTGAGCAGCGCGTGGGCCCCGGCGTCCTCGAAGCGCAGCTTCTCCGAGAGGATCAGCGCCCCACCCGGCAACAGGGCCTGGCGGATGCGCCCCAGCAGTTCCTGGCGGCGCTCGCGGGGGACGAATTGCAGGGTGAAGTTCAGCGCCACCAGGCTGGTGGGCTGGAATTCCAGGGCGAGGATGTCCGCCTCCAGCACCTCCACCGGCAGCAGCTCCTGAAACATCGCGTCCTGGGCGTGCAGGTACTCCCGGCAGCGCGCCACCATGGCGCTGGAGTTGTCCACCGCGATCACCCGGCAGCCTTCGGTCTTCACGTGGCGGCGCAGGGCCTGGGTCACGGCGCCGAGGGAGCTGCCCAGGTCGTAGAGCGGGGTGTTGGGCTGGGCGAACTGCGCGGCCAGCACGCCGATGTTCTCGACGATGGTGGGGTAGCCCGGCACCGAGCGCTTGATCATGTCCGGGAAGACCCGGACCACGTCCTCGTTGAAGGCGAAGTCGGCCACCTGGGCCTGGGGCGTGGCGTAGATGCGGTCGGGTTGTTGCTTCACGGGCCGGTACCAGCAGTTGGAAAGGGCGGCATTCTAGCCAAGACTGCCCGCCGCCCCAAATGCCGCTACGTCGGGTTGGCGGCCGTGCCCGCCTTGAACCGCGCCGAGGCGGTGATGCCCCATTGGCCGAGCCAGTAGCTGAGGATGATGGCGTAGCCGTCACCGGGGAAACTGCCGACGAAGCGCGCGATGCCCAGCAGGCTGTCCGAGACCACGAAGCACAACGCCCCGGCCACGGCGGCCAGCACCGACCCGCGCGCTATCCCGGTCTCGCCGGTGCGGGCCAGGGCGCGCCAGAGCATGGTGCTGATGGTCAGGGCGTAGAGCGCCACGGGCAGCGCCAGGGGCCCCAGGCCGCCGCTGCCGAGCAGGGCGAACATGGCGCCGCCATAGACCAGGCAGGCCACCAGGGCGAGTGGCGCCAGGCGGCGGCTGTCGCTCAGGTAGGCGGCGATGTAGCACAGGTGGCCCAGCAGGAACGCCGCCAGGCCGGGGACGAACAGGTCGCCGGGCCATTGCAGCAGCACATCCCCCAGCAGGCACAACGCCAGGCCGAGGGCGACGCGGTTGCGGTAGGCGCCGGCCGGTGCATCCCGCAGCCAGAGCATCAGGGCGATGACCGGCAGCGGCTTGCTGGCGAAGCACAGCCAGGGCAGGTCGAGTGCACGGCCGATGAGGAAGGCGCAGGCGCCGGTCAGGCCGATCAGCAGGGCAGGCATGGGGCCGCTCCATCGAAGGGGAGGGCGCACTTTGCTTCAGCATCCGGTCGGGCCGCCAGGCGTCGTGCGCCAGGGCGGCTCGCCGATTGCGCCGTCACTCCACGTGGACGGGGCAGTCGAAGGTCTGCTCCGGGGCGACGTCGGTTTCCCAGGGGCGCTGGTAGACCAGCAGCAGGCGGCCGTCGCCCGGCTGGGCGGCGCTGAAGCGCCAGGTGGATTCCCCGGCGCCGCCGACCAGGCCGGCGTCCTCGGGGGCGTTGTAGACCTCCGGGCCGAGGCTGTGCAGCACGCCGGGCGCGGCGTCCTTCACCACCCAGCGGAAGCCGGTGGTGGGGTTGCTCGGCAGGGTCAGTACCAGGGTCTGGCCCTTGTCCAGCTCCAGGGGGCAGCGGTCCTGTTCCTGCACCAGCAGGGTGGTCGACTCGTGGGCGCAGCCGGCCAGCAGGGCGAGGGCGCCGGGCAGCAGCAGGCGGGGGAGGGGATTCAGGCGCATGGACGGCTCCATCGTTCAAGGGCCGGTGCAGCATATCCGCTGCTCCGGCCCCTGGGTAGGCACCGCGGGTTCAGCCGAAGAGCACCTTGGCGACATCCGAGAAGCGCTTGGCGAAGTGCACCGTCATGCCCTCGCGCAGGTAGTCCGGCAGTTCCTCGTAGGCACCCCGGTTGGCTTCGGGGAGGATCAGCTCGTGGAGTTTCTGCCGCCGCGCGGCGATGACCTTCTCACGCACACCGCCGATCGGCAGCACCTGGCCAGTTAGGGTCAGCTCGCCGGTCATGGCCACGCCCTTCTTCGGCGCCTGGTCGCGGGCCAGGGACAGCAGGGCGCTGGCCATGGTGATGCCGGCGCTGGGGCCGTCCTTGGGCGTGGCGCCTTCCGGTACGTGAAGGTGCACGAAGGCCTGGTCGAAGAAGGTCGGGTCGCCGCCGAACTGCTTGAGGTGCGAACTCACGTAGCTGTAGGCGATCTCGGCCGACTCCTTCATCACGTCACCCAGCTGGCCGGTGAGCTTGAAGCCCCGGTTGAGGGTGTGGATGCGGGTGGCTTCGATGGGCAGGGTGGCGCCACCCATGCTGGTCCAGGCCAGCCCGGTGATCACGCCCTTGCCCGCCAGCACCTGCTCCTTGCGGAAGGGCGGCGTGCCCAGCAGCGGCTCCAGGTCCTTGTTGCCGATGCGGATCTTCGCCTCGGGCTCCTCCAGCAGGCGCACCACCGACTTGCGGATGATCTTGCCCAGCTGCTTCTCCAGCTGGCGGACGCCGGACTCCCGCGCATACCCTTCGATCACCGCGGTGAGCGCAGCGTCGGTGATGGCCAGGCGCTGCTTCGGCACCCCGGTGCGCTCCAGCAGGCGCGGCCACAGGTGGCGCTTGGCGATGGCGTGCTTTTCCTCGGTGATGTAGCCGGACAGGCGGATCACCTCCATGCGGTCCAGCAGCGGGCCCGGGATCGAATCCAGGGTGTTGGCGGTGCACACGAACAGCACCTTGGACAGGTCCAGGCGCAGGTCCAGGTAGTGGTCGAGGAACTCGACGTTCTGCTCCGGGTCGAGGGTCTCCAGCAGGGCCGAAGCGGGGTCGCCCTGGTAGCTGGCACCGAGCTTGTCGATCTCGTCGAGCATGATCACCGGGTTCATCACCTCCACTTCCTTCAGCGCCTGCACCAGCTTGCCGGGCAGGGCGCCGATGTAGGTGCGACGGTGGCCCTTGATCTCGGCCTCGTCACGCATGCCGCCGACGCTGAAGCGGTAGAAGGGGCGGCCCAGGGACTCGGCGATGGACTTGCCGATGCTGGTCTTGCCGACGCCGGGCGGGCCCACCAGCAGCACGATGGAGCCGGCGATCTCGCCCTTGAAGGCGCCGACGGCGAGGAATTCGAGGATGCGGTTCTTGATGTCGTCGAGGCCCGCGTGGTGGCGGTCCAGCACCTGGCGCGCGTGCTTGAGGTCCAGCCGGTCCTTGCCGTACACGCCCCAGGGCAGGGCCGTGGCCCAGTCCAGGTAGTTGCGGGTCACCGCGTACTCGGGGGAGCCGGTCTCCAGGATCGACAGCTTGTTCAGCTCCTCGTCGATGCGCTTCTTCGCCTGCTCCGGCAGGGTCTTGCCCTCCAGGCGCTGGTGGAACTGCTCGGCGTCGGCGCTGCGGTCGTCCTTGGTGATGCCCAGCTCCTGCTGGATCAGCTTCAGCTGCTCCTTGAGGAAGAACTCCCGCTGGTGCTTGCCGATCTTGCGGTTCACCTCCGCCGACAGCTCGCTCTGCAGGCGGGCCACCTCGACTTCCTTGCGCAGCATCGGCAGCACCTTCTCCATGCGCTTGAGCACGGGGATGGTGTCCAGCACCTCCTGCAGGTCGGTGGCCGGTGCGGTGGTGAGGGCGGCGGCGAAGTCGGTGAGCGGCGACGGGTCGTTGGGGCTGAAGCGGTTCAGGTAGTTCTTCAGCTCCTCGCTGTACAGCGGGTTGAGCGGCAGCAGCTCCTTGATGGCATTGATCAGCGCCATGCCGTAGGCCTTCACCTCGTCGCGCGGGTCGGATTGCGGGCGCGGGTAGTCCACCTCCACCAGGTAGGGCGGGCGGTGGCGCTTGAGCCAGCCACGGATGCGCACCCGCGACAGGCCCTGGGCCACGAACTGCAGCTTGCCGCCCTCGCGGGTGGCGTGGTGCACCCGCACCAGGGTGCCGTGCTCGGGCAGGGTGCTGGGGTCGAAATGGCGCGGGTCACCCGGCGGGCTGTCGACGAAGAACAGCGCCAGGCTGTGGTGGTTGGTCTTGGCCACCAGCTCCAGGGTTTCTGCCCAGGGCTCCTCCTCGACGATCACCGGCAGCACCTGCGCCGGGAAGAACGGGCGGTTGTGGATGGGGATGACGTACACGGTGTCCGGCAGCGTCTGGCCGGGCAGCGCCAGGCCCGTACTGGTGGCACTGGTGTCATCGACGAGAGTGGCGTGGATCTCCTGATCGCTCATTGGGCACCTGATGGAAACGAATGGGCTTGGGGTGGGGCATGCAGGCTAGATGGGGCGGCTCCGAAGGCTTTTCAACCGGCACGTCGAAGCGGGGCCTGCCCGGTGGTGCTGGGCAGGCGAGCGCCGCTTGTTTAAAATGCGCAAATTTTGAGCAACCCCTGCCATGCTCGTCGCCCGCCTGCAACGCCTGGATGAACAGGCCCACGCCCATGCCCATGACCACCATCAACTGGTGATGTCCCTGGCTGGCCGCGCCGCTTTTGAAGTGGGTGGCCGCGGTGGCGAGGTGTGCCGCATGCGCGCCTGCGTGGTGCCGGGCACCACCGAGCATGTCTTCGCCGGCTGCGGCGACAACCGCATGCTGATCCTCGACCTCAACGCGCCGGAGGCCGCCAGCGAGGACCGCGAGCTGCTCCAGCGCCTGTTCGACATCCCCCGCTTCCCCGACCTCGACGCCGACTTCCAGCACCTGCTGAGCTACGCCGGTGCCGAGCTGCAGCGCTACGGCGACGACCCGCTGCTGGCCCGTGCCCTGGGCGGTGTCCTGCTGCGCGCGCTGTACCTGCGGCTGTTCGGCGAGCGTGGGCGGCGCAGCAACCAGGGCCTCGACCTGGAGCCGCTGGATGCCTACATCGCCGACAACCTGGCCCGGCGCATCAGCGTGGCCGAGCTGGCCCAGGTGGCCTGCCTCAGCCCCAGCCATTTCCACGCCCTGTTCAAGGACAGCGTCGGCCTGACGCCCCACCAGTACCTGCTGCGCGCTCGCCTCGACCGCGCCTCCCGCCTGCTGCGCGAAAGCGACCTCGCCCTGGTGCGCATCGCCGAGGAATGCGGCTTCTCCAGCCAGAGCGCACTGACCACCGCCATGCGCCGCCACCTGGGTCTGACGCCGAAGCGACTGCGCGACCACGCCTGACAGGGCCGTAAGGCCCGTTCCAAAGCCTTTGTCAGTGAATTGCCGGCCAATGCGATTCGCTCTTATTTGTTACGTTATAACGCTTTATAGTGGCGGCCCGACGCAGCCTGCCTGCGTCGCACGTCCATCCGCCTGACAGGCGCGCAAGGTGGCGCGCCGACGACTATTCGAGGACCCCATGATGAAACCGATCCGCTCTCCACTCGCCCTGGCCATAGCCCTGTTCTCCGGGCCGGCGGCCCTGGCAGCCGAAGCCGAATCGCCCCTGGCGCTGGAGCCCAGCGTGGTGCGCGCCAGCGCCCTGTCCACCGCAACCCGCGACATGACGACCCCCGCCGAGGTGCTGGAAGGCGACGCCCTGCGCCTGCGCCGCGAGGCGACCCTCGGCGAGACGCTCGACGGCCTGCCCGGGGTGCATGCCAGCAGCTTCGGCCCCGGCGCCAGCCGCCCGGTGATCCGTGGGCTGGACGGCGCGCGGGTGCGGGTCCTGAGCGACGGCGTGGACACGCTGGATGCGTCCACCGTCAGCCCGGACCACGCCGTGGCGATCGAGCCGTTGCTGGTGGAACGCGTTGAAGTGCTGAAGGGCCCCGCCACCCTGTTGTATGGCGGCGGCGCCATCGGCGGGGTGGTGAACGTGATCGACAAGAAGATTCCCGTCGCGCTCCCCGAGAAGGGCTACGAAGGCGAGCTGGAGCTGCGCGGCAACACCGTGGCCGACGAGGGCCTCGGGGCCGGTGGCCTGACGATCGGCACCGGCCCGTTCGCCTGGCGCATCGAGGGGCTCAAGCGCCAGGCCAACGCCTACGACATCCCCGGTGCGGCCGGCGACCCGCGCTCCTCGAAGCAGACCGGGGCCTACAACGACACCGACAGCGCCACCCT
This sequence comes from Pseudomonas sp. FeS53a, assembly GCF_000931385.1. Classification (NCBI taxonomy): domain Bacteria; kingdom Pseudomonadati; phylum Pseudomonadota; class Gammaproteobacteria; order Pseudomonadales; family Pseudomonadaceae; genus Pseudomonas; species Pseudomonas sp. FeS53a. The sequence continues at coordinate 6,663 of NZ_JYFT01000050.1, read as the reverse complement.
GGGCGGCAGCTGGATAGGGGATCGCGGCTACCTGGGCCTGGCCTACACCGAGCAGAACAATCGCTACGGCCTGCTCGCCCACGAACATGCCCACTGCCACACCCATGGCCCGCGCGACTGGCATTGCGGCGCCCACGGGCACGGCCATGCCCACGACGACCACGAGGAGGGCGGGCTGCCCTACATCGACATGAAGCAGAAGCGCTGGGACGTGCGCGGTGAGTACAGCGACCCGCTACCGGGCTTCGAGCTGGCCCGTGTACGAGGGGGCTACAGCGACTACCAGCACGAGGAGATGGAAGGCGGGGTGGCCGCGACCACCTTCAAGAACAAGGCCTACGACTCCCGCCTGGAGCTGACCCACGCACCGCTGTTCGGCTGGCGTGGCGTGCTGGGCGGGCAGAGCTCGCGCCGGGATTTCCAGGCCCTGGGCGAAGAGGCCTATGTGCCGCCGAGCCTGACCCGCAACCACGGCCTGTTCCTGCTGGAGGAGTACACCTGGGATGACTGGCGCTACGAGCTGGGCCTGCGCCACGAGTGGCAGGATATCTCCGCGCGCGGGGAGCGCAGCCGCCAGCACCGCGGCACCTCCGTGTCCGCCGGGGCGGTCTGGACCTTTGCGCCGGAATACTCCCTCGGCTTCTCCCTGTCCCGCTCCCAGCGCCTGCCCACCGCCGAAGAGCTGTACGCCAACGGCCCCCACGCCGCGACCCGTACCGTCGAGCTGGGGGACCCGAACCTGAGCGAGGAAACCTCGCGGAACGTCGAACTGACCCTGCGCAAGTTCGCCGGCCGCACCCACTTCAGCCTCAGCGTCTACCGCAACCAGATCGATGACTTCATCTACGCGGCGGACACCGGGCGCGACATCGGCGGCGAGATGCGCGAGATCCAGTACCGCCAGCAGGATGCCGTGCTGACCGGCGCCGAGGGCGAGCTGGGCTATCGCTTCAGCGATGACACCGACGTCACGCTCTTCGGCGACCGCGTGCGTGGCCGCCTGCGCAGCGGCGGCGGGGACCTGCCGCGCATCCCGGCCGATCGCCTGGGTATCCGCCTCGATCAGCGCCTGGCACCGGCCCTCGCCGGGCAGCTGGAGTTCTACCGCGTGCAGCGCCAGGACCAGCTCGCCGACTACGAGACCCGTACCGGCGGCTACAACATGCTCGGTGCCGCGCTGACCTACACCGGCAAGCTGGAGATGGCCGACTACGAGCTCTACCTCAAGGGGAGCAACCTGCTGGATGCCGAAGGGCGCAACCACAGCTCCTTCATCAAGGACGAGGTGCTACTCCCTGGGCGCAACCTGACCATGGGCGTGCGCCTGGCTTTCTGAGCCAAAGTGCCGGCTGCTCTGACGAGTAGCCGGTTGCACCTTTTGGCAGAAAGTTCCCTTTATCGGACTATCCGGAAATGAAATCAGAGGATTGTGTAAGAAAGTCGAGGTGCCACCTCTCTACATTCCACGCTTCCTGATTTTCAGCCCGCCTTCATCGACGGTTTGGGCTGTACTGAATCCAACGCGATGGTCATGAAGACCAACGGGTAGCGCACCCGGGAATCACGCCTTTCCACGTGCAGGCGCTGTACCCGAACGGGCCCCATGTCCTGATGAGGTGGCTGCCCGGCACCCCGCAGCGGTTAATCCACGCACCGTCCTGGGCGGACGTTGCGTCAGCCAAGAGGCCAGGTATTTCTGTACATGTTCGCGAGGGCCGCTCCCCATGAGCAGGGCCTTCGATGACGGGTGGGGCCGGATCGCCTCGCTTGAAGTTCGATCGGACGTGAATCGGCTATTGGCCGACAGGGTCGAGAAGCCAAGCGGTCATCGCCACGCGCGGTCGCCAAACAATCACCACGGGAGCAGACCACCCTCAGCTCCCGAATAACAACAAACGAGCAGGGGAGACCCCATGACACTCAGCAACCCGATGCTGATCACGTTCGTGATCTATATCGCCGCCATGGTACTGATCGGCCTGGCCGCCTACCGTTCCACCAACAACCTGTCCGACTACATCCTCGGGGGCCGCAGCCTCGGCAGCTTCGTCACCGCGCTGTCCGCTGGTGCTTCCGACATGAGCGGCTGGCTGCTGATGGGCCTGCCCGGCGCCATCTACCTCTCCGGCCTGTCCGAGGCCTGGATCGCCATCGGCCTGATCGTCGGCGCCTACCTCAACTGGCTGCTGGTGGCCGGCCGCCTGCGCGTGCAGACCGAGCACAACGGCAACGCCCTGACCCTGCCGGACTTCTTCACCAACCGCTTCGAAGACCACAGCCGCATCCTGCGCATCTTCTCCGCCGTGGTGATCCTGGTGTTCTTCACCATCTACTGCGCTTCCGGCATCGTCGCCGGTGCCCGCCTGTTCGAAAGCACCTTCGGCCTGTCCTACGGGACCGCGCTGTGGGCCGGCGCCGCTGCCACCATCGCCTACACCTTCATCGGTGGCTTCCTGGCGGTGAGCTGGACCGACACCGTGCAGGCGACCCTGATGATCTTCGCCCTGATCCTCACCCCGGTCGTGGTGATGATGATCAACGGCGGCATCGATCCGACCTTCGCCGCCATCGAACTGCAGGACGCCGCCCACTTCGACATGCTCAAGGGCGCCACCTTCATCGGTGTGATCTCGCTGATGGCCTGGGGCCTGGGCTACTTCGGCCAGCCGCACATCCTGGCGCGCTTCATGGCCGCTGACTCGGTCAAGTCCATCCCCAACGCCCGCCGCATCTCCATGACCTGGATGATCGCCTGCCTGGGCGGCGCGGTTGCCGTCGGTTTCTTCGGCATCGCCTACTTCTCCGCTCACCCGGACGTGGCCGGCCCGGTCACCGCCAACCCCGAACGCGTGTTCATCGAGCTGGCCAAGCTGCTGTTCAACCCCTGGGTGGCCGGCGTGCTGCTGTCCGCTATCCTGGCGGCCGTGATGTCCACCCTGAGCTGCCAGCTGCTGGTGTGCTCCAGCGCCCTGACCGAAGACTTCTACAAGGCCTTCTTCCGCAAGAACGCCAGCCAGAACGAACTGGTCTGGGTCGGCCGCGCCATGGTGCTGCTGGTGGCCGTGATCGCCATCGCCATCGCCTCCAACCCCGAGAGCAAGGTGCTGGGCCTGGTGTCCTACGCCTGGGCCGGCTTCGGCGCTGCCTTCGGCCCGGTGGTGATCCTCTCCCTGGTGTGGAAGGGCATGACCCGCAACGGTGCCCTGGCGGGCATGGTGCTGGGCGCTGTCACCGTGATCCTGTGGAAGAACTTCTTCGGCTGGACCGGCCTGTACGAAATCATCCCGGGCTTCATCCTCGCCACCCTCGGCATCCTGATCTTCAGCCGCATCGGCGCCGCGCCGTCGGATTCGATGATCAAGCGCTTCGACGCCGCCGAGAAGGAATACCAGGACGCCAGCGCCTGACCGGCGTCCTCCAGCGGGGCACAGACCCCGCCTGACGATTGCGATAGCGCCTCAACGGCCCACGTCCTCCCCGACCTGGGCCGTTTTTTTTATGCCTGCGCCACGGGCATCGGCTTCAGGCCGGAGGCGGTACGGCCCCCGCTTCCCGGCCCAACCAGTCGGAAAACGCCTTGACCGGAGGGTGACGCTCGCGGCCCGGCACGCACAGGGTGGAGTAACCGGCGCCCTCGACGCTGACCTCGGGGCGGTAGGGCACCAGCAGCCCGCTGGCGATGCTTTCGGACACCAGGATCGAACTCGCCAGCACCAACCCCTGGCCGGCGATGGCGGCTTGCAGGGCGTAGTGCTCCTCGTCGTACTCGCGCTGTGGCGCGCTTTCCAGCAGGTGCTGTGCGCCGGCAGCCTGGCACCAGGCCTTCCAGCCCAGCTCGTAGAGCTGTGGGCTGCGCCAGCGGATGGTGATCAGCGTGGGCACCTGGCTGCCCAGGTTGTCCACCAGCGCGGGCGCGCCGTAGACGCCGAAGCGTTCATCCAGCAGGCACTGGCTGTGCAGGCTGGGGTAATGCGTGGTGCCGTAGCGGATCACCAGGTCGATGCTCGCGTCCTGGTGCAGGTCCACCAGGGTGTTGCTGGTATCCAGGCGCAGGCGGATCGCCGGGTACTCGGCGTAGAAACGCCCCAGGCGAGGGATCAGCCACAGCGCGGCAAAGGCCGGGGTGGTGGAGATCGTCAGCTGGCCGCTGCTGGGCTGGGGCCGCAGGTGATCGAGGGTCTGGCTCACATCCAGCAGGGCGCCGTGCAGGCTGCCGAACAGCTGCTGGCCGCAAGCGGTCAGCCGCACGCAGCGGGGCCGGCGCTCGAACAGCGGCACGCCGAGCCAGCCCTCCAGGCTGCGGATCTGGTGGGAGACCGCCGTCGGCGTCACCGCCAGCTCCTCGGCGGCCGCCTTGAAGCTCAGCTGGCGCGCGGCGGATTCGAAGGTGCGCAGTGCGGTGAGGGGCAGGTTGGCGAACATGCAATCTCCATGAGTGAAATGGATTCATCTCGATGAACTAACGCTCATTTGTCCGCGAATGCGGCGAAACCTAGCTTAGTGCCTGTTCCAGGGCCGGTCACCGGCCTCGATGAGCCCACTGCACCCAGGAGTCAGAGATGAGCCGAATTCTTTCCATCCAAGGCAGCCCCCGTGGCGAGCGCTCCCACTCGCGCCGCCTGCAGGAGACCTTCCTTGCCGCCTGGCAGGCACAGCGCAGCGAGCGCCAGGTGGTGCGACGGGAGGTGGGACGAGCCCCCATCGCCCCGCTGACCGAAGGCTGGATCGCCGCCGCCTTCCACCCCGAGCCGGAGAGTCGCAGCGAGGTGATGAAAGCCGACCTGGCCTTGAGCGACCAGTTGGTGGATGAGTTGCTGGCCGCTGATCGCCTGGTGATCTCCGCCCCGATGTACAACTTCGGCGTGCCCAGCGGGGTCAAGGCCTGGATCGACCAGATCGTGCGCATCCGCCGCACCTTCGACTTCGATCCGGGGCGGCCGGGCAACCCCTATACGCCGCTGGTGCTGGGGCGCAAGGCGCTGGTCATCACCACCCGGGGTGACCATGGCTACGGGCCGGGCGGTGCCAACGCCCACATGAACCATGCCGATACCTACCTGCGCACGGTATTGGGCTACATCGGCATCAGCGACGTGACGGTGGTGGCGGTGGAGAACGACGAGTTCGGCGGCGCGGCCTTCGAGCAATCCTACCAGCGCGCCGAGCGTGCCCTGGTCGAACTGGCCGAGGTGTTCTGAGGTGCCCGCCATGGCCTGGACATACCTGCTGGTCGCCGCCGTCTTCGAGGTGCTCTTCGCCATGGGCATGAAGTACGCGGAGGGCTTCACCCGGCCGCTGCCCAGCGCCTTGGTGATCGTGGCCGCTGTCGCCGGCATCTACTTCCTGACCCTGTCGATGCGCGTGCTGCCGGTGAGCGTCGCCTACCCGGTGTGGACGGCCATCGGCAGCCTCGGCACCGTCATCCTCGGCGTGGTGCTGCTGGGGGAGTCCTTCACGCCGGTGAAGGGGCTGTCGGTGGTGCTGATCGTGGCGGGCGTGGCCGGCCTGAAGGGCGGCGCGGCTTGAGAGCCGGGCGCTCAGCGCCCGGCGTCGTGTTCCTTCGCCTCGACGAAGGCCCGCAACCAGGCCGCCAGGCGACCCGGACGGGCCAGCAACTGCCAGTGGCCGGCGTCCACCTCGCGCCGCAGCAGGTCCGGGACCCAGCGTTCCAGGCCGTCGAACAACTGGGGTCGCATGTAGCGGTCACGGGTCTGCACCACCAGTTGCACCGGCACCCGGGTGGGGCGTTGGCGAGCGGCGAACAGGCGCGGCATGAAGTTGGCGCGATAGAGCTTCACCCCGTGCTGGCCGTCGGCCAACTGGTGCGGGTTGCGCTCCGGCCCGCGGATGCGCTCCATCTGCCGCATCACGGCCGGCCAGGCGCGCGCCAGGCCCAGCCGCCAGCACAGTTCCGGCAGCCAGGGCGTCTGGAAGAAGGCGATGTACCAGGAGCTGGCCAGTTGCCCGAGCGCCTGCAGCCAGCCGCGTGGGGCGAGGCGCCCGAAGCGGGCGCGCATCCAGTGGCCGACATGGTCCAGGCAGGGCCCGGAGAGGCTGGTGTAGGAGGCCAGCAGCGGCTCGAAGCGCGGATCGGTCACCGCCTCCCAGCTCTGGATCGAGCCCCAGTCATGGGCCACCAGGTGCACCGGGCGGTCCGGGCTGTGGGCGCGGATCACCGCTTCGAGGTCGTTGGCCAGGTGCACCAGGCGGTAGTCCCGCACCCGCCGGGGCGCTTCGGAGTCACCGGCGCCGCGCACGTCGTAGGCGATGATCCGGTAGTCGGCGGCCAGTTCGCGCACCAGCGGCAGCCAGACCCGGTGGTTGTCGGGGTAGCCGTGCACCAGCAGCAGCACCGGGCCCTGGGCGTTGCCCCATTGGTAGGTGGCCAGGCGCACGCCATCGCCCTGGACGAGGGTGCGCTGGGGTTCAAGGTTGAGCGGTGCGTTCATGGGCGTGCTCCCGGGCGTGAGGTGGGCCTGGGGCACGGATCGTGACATCAGGCGATGTCACGGATTGTCAGTGAGACGCCGGCGCCTGGCCAGTTGCCGCGCCCGCAGCGTTACCCCGTTACCGCCCGCCTGAAGGCCTTGCCGTACCTGGCTTTGCGCGCTTCTGCGAGGTGCCGGGCGGGAAGGGGCGGCAGCAAGTCCAGCCATAGGATGG
>NZ_JYFT01000014.1:0-85094 GCF_000931385.1 Pseudomonas sp. FeS53a | reverse complement strand
CCGTCGAACTGGCCCGCCAGATCCAGGCCCAGCGCGAAGCCGTGCGCGCCGTGCTGGATGGCGAGGATCCGCGCCTGCTGGTGGTGGTCGGCCCCTGCTCGATCCACGACCCGGAGGCCGCCCTGGACTACGCCCGCCGCCTGGCGGCCCTGGCCCCGCTGGTGAGCGACCAGTTGCTGCTGGTGATGCGCGCCTACGTCGAGAAGCCGCGCACTACCGTCGGCTGGAAGGGCCTGGTGTACGACCCGCACCTGGACGGCAGCGGCGACATGGCGGAGGGCCTGGCCCTGAGCCGCCGGCTGATGCTGGAGATCGCCGGGCTCGGCCTGCCGGTGGCCACCGAGCTGCTGCAGCCGCTGGTGGCCGGCTACCTGGACGACGCCCTGAGCTGGGCGGCCATCGGCGCGCGTACCAGCGAGTCGCAGATCCATCGCGAGATGGTCAGCGGCCTGGACCTGCCGGTGGGCTTCAAGAACGGCACCGACGGCAGCCTCGGCATCGCCACCGATGCCATGCGCTCGGCGGCCCACGCCCACCAGCACTTCGGCCTCGATGCCCAGGGCCGCCCGGCGCTGGTGGAAACCGCCGGCAACCCGGACACCCACCTGGTGCTGCGCGGTGGCCACAAAGGCCCGAACCATGATGCCGCCAGCGTGCAGGCGGCCCGCGAAGGGCTGGAGAAACTGGGGATCGCGCCGCGCATCCTGGTGGACTGCAGCCACGCCAACAGTGGCAAGGACCCGCTGCGCCAGCCGGCGGTGCTGACGGACGTGATCGACCAGCGCCTGGCCGGCCAGAGTGCCCTGCGCGGGGTGATGATCGAGAGTCACCTGTTCGACGGTGCCCAGTCGCTGTCGTGCGAGCTGCGCTACGGCGTGTCCATCACCGATGGCTGCCTGGGCTGGGAGGGGACGCAGCGGATGCTGCTGGAGGCGGCCGCGCGCCTGCGCGGTTGAAACGAGCCGGGCGCACCGCGAGGGTGCGCCCGTGACGCGGAGGTGCGGGGTCAGACCTTGCGCACGAACTCCGACTTGAGCTTCATGGCGCCGATGCCGTCGATCTTGCAATCGATGTCGTGGTCGCCGTCCACCAGGCGGATGCCCTTCACCTTGGTGCCTACTTTCACCACCAGGGACGATCCCTTGACCTTCAGGTCCTTGATCACGGTGATGGTGTCGCCGTCCTGCAGCACGTTGCCGACCGAATCCTTGATCACGCGGCCTTCTTCAGCGGCGGCTTCGCCAGCCTCGGCGGACCATTCGTGGGCGCATTCGGGGCAGATCAGCAGCGCGCCGTCTTCGTAGGTGTATTCGGAATTGCACTTGGGGCAGGGTGGCAGGTTGCTCACGGGGTACTCACTGTGTGGCACGAAAAAGGCCGCATAGTGTATAGGGTTTTAGCCCCGGATTGGCGGTGGCTATGCTGGCCGGGCTTTGTATCGGTTTGCTGACACTCTTTACCAACTGGGCATAAGCCGTGGCATCGCGGTTGATAAGGTTTTCGCAGGGAGCATGACTGCTCTTGCGTACAGGGATGTGGCGACCTTAATCACAGAGCACCTCTAAAAACCTCGGCGTTTACAGCGCAGGTCGTTTTTAGAGGTGTCTCGCCGGGCCGTGAGGCCCCGCACTACCTGGACCACCCGATGCTGCAACGCTTCCTCTGGAAACTCCTGCCCAAGGCGCAACGGCGCTTCCTGCTGGACCGCCTCTCGGTGGTGGACCGCCAGGCCGTGAACAAGGCGATGTCGGCCAACCTCGCGTTTCCCGAGCCGTTCCAACAGCGTGCCTGCCTGTTCATCCACGTGCCCAAGTGCGCCGGCAGCAGTGTCTGCCTCAGCCTGTTCGATGGCTGGTACCCCGGCCACCTGCCGCTGTACTGGTACGAGCGGCAGTTCCCGGAGCAGTACGCCGAAAGCTTCAAATTCACCTTCGTGCGCGATCCGCTGGAGCGGGCCTATTCGGCCTATGCCTTCCTGCGGGGCAACCCGCTGTCGACCCGCGATGCCGAGGCCCAGCGCCTGGTGCGCAGCTTTCGCGACTTCGACGAGTTCGTCGCCCGCTGGCTGCACCCGGACAATCTCCACCGCCAGCTACACTTTGCGCCGCAGACTGATTTCCTGGTCGATTCGCTCGGGCAACTGGCCGTGGATTTCATTGGCCGCCAGGAAAACATGGCGCATGATTTCCACCGTCTCTGCCAGCGGCTCGGGGTCCAGGCCGACCTGCCCCGCGCCAACGTCTCATGCGAGCGCCAGGCGGCGCCGGTGAGGCAGTTCTGTACCGCTCGAACCCGCCGCCTGGTACGACGGGCCTATCAACGCGACTACGAGATGCTTGGCTATGCCCAGTCCTGACTCCTCCGCCGTGCCGGCGTGGATCCGCCCCTACAACCTGGCCCTGTCCAAGTCCGCGCGCGCTGCGATCAAGCACCAGCGCCCCTGCTGCATCTGGTTGACCGGCCTTTCCGGTGCCGGCAAGTCGACCCTGGCCAACGCCTTGGAAATGGAGCTGAACGCCCGTGGCCTGCACACCTTCGTGCTGGACGGCGACAACGTGCGCAACGGGCTCTGCCGTGACCTGGGCATGGACGATGCCTCGCGCCGCGAGAACATCCGCCGCATCGCCGAGGTGGCCCGGCTGATGGTGGATGCCGGGCTGGTGGTGATCGTCTCCGCCATCTCGCCGTTCCGAGCCGACCGCGAGGCGGCGCGGGCGCTGTTCCAGCTGGGCGAGTTCCACTGCGTGTACGTCAGCACCTCCTTCGAGGCCTGCGCTCGGCGCGACCCGAAGGGCCTGTACAAGGCCGCGCAGGAAGGGCGCATCCGCAACTTCACCGGGCTCGACAGCCCCTACGAGCCGCCGCTGGACGCCGAATGCGTGATCGACACCGAGGAGGTGGAGGTGCCGCAGGCGCTGGAGCTACTGGTGGACCTGGCGCTGGGGCGTTAGGCGCTCGGTCGTTCCTGGCGGGGCCGTTCGGCCTCGCCCGCCATCTCGCACCATGGGGCGCTGTTCCGCCCCGCCTGTGCCTTCAGTTACCCAGCCGCTCAATACACCTGCACCGGTTCGGCCAGGTTCAGCACGCCGCTGTCGTTGAAGCGCACGGTGCCCCAGAACCCGCCGCCGAGCTTGCCGCGCACGCTGTAGGGGATACCCGCGCGGGTGTTGCGGCTGCTGGTGGCGCCCCAGGCCTGGCGCAGGGCGGAGAAGGCCGAGATGGTCACCGGCACGCTCACCACGGTTTCGCTGAAGCGGGGGATTTCCCCGGCCTGGTCGGAGACGCCGCTGGCCAGCGGCTGGTCGTTGATGTCCAGGTCCAGGGCGATGCCGTTGTAGCGGATGGGCGTGTCGTTGGGGTTCTGCACCCGCAGCTTCACCACGAAGCGCATCTCCAGCCCCTGGCCGGGTACCGGCTCCATGCCCACCAGGTCGATGCGCACTGGGTCCCGTGGGGCCAGGTTGGCGCAGCCCGAGAGCGCCAGCAGGAACAGGGTGCAGAGCAACGCGTGGAGGGGGTGGCGAATCGTGTGCATCGGGGCGGTCCATCGACAACGGGAGCTGTGTGTACAGACCGGTCGTGGCGCCGATCATTCCCCGCCGGCCGCAAAGCGCAGCGCGGCGCAACGCCGCGACCCGCCGGGATGCCGCGGCCCAGGCGCGGCGGCGCCGGGCTGACCGCCGGTCGGAAAATCCCCCTGAACTCCTGCCTCCGCTGCGCCGTCCATTGCCTTGCCAAGGAACTAGAGCGAGCCGAGCCATGATCCGCTACCTGGGCCTGAAGGGCGTCAAAGGGCGCACCCTGCTGGTCAGCACCGTCAACGAGTTCATCGACGATGAGCTGCCGACCTATGCCTCGGCGCTGGCCTTCCAGATGTTCTTTTCCCTGTTCCCGTTCCTGCTGTTGCTGATCGCGCTGATCGGCTTCCTGCACCTGCCGACCTTCTTCGACTGGTTGCAGACCCAGGCGGCGCTGGTGCTCCCGGTGGAGGCGATGGACCTGGTGCGCCCGGCCATCGAGCAGTTGCAGACGCAGAAGCCCGGGCTGTTCTCCCTGGGTGCGGTGGTGGCGCTGTGGTCCGCCTCGTCGGCGGTGCGTTCGAGCATGGATGCGATGAACCGGGTCTACGACGTGGTGGAGAGCCGCCCGGCCTGGAAGCGCATTCCGCTCTCGGTGTTCTACACCCTGGGCGTGGCGGCCTTCCTGCTGGCGGCGGCGGGCTTGATGATCACCGGGCCGCAGGCCATGGGCTGGCTGGCGCAGCGGGTGGGCATCGAGGAGGCGGTGGTGATCCTGTGGAACTGGCTGCGCATTCCGGCCGCGATCCTGCTGATGATGGCGGTGGTGGCGACCCTCTATTACCTGCTGCCGGACGTGAAGCAGGAGTTCCGCTTCATCACCCCCGGCTCGGTGCTGGCGGTGCTGGCCTGGCTGCTGGCCTCGTTCGGCTTCAGCTACTACGCCCAGCACTTCGCCACCTACAACGCCATGTACGGCAGCATCGGCGCCATCATCATCCTCCTGCTGTACCTCTACCTGTCGGCGGCGGTGCTGCTGCTGGGGGCGGAGCTGAACGCGGTGATCGAACACCACTCCCGCGAGGGCAAGAACCCCGGCGAACGCCGGCCGGGGGAAGACGGCAGCGTGGCGCAGGGCTGAGCCGTCACTGTTCCTCGATGTCCAGCAGCAGGTCTTCGAGCGCCTCGCGGTAATCCCCCGGTTCTTCCCACAGGCCGCGTTGCTGGGCTTCCAGCAGGCGTTCGGTGATGTCACGCAGGGACTCGGGGTTGTGCTGCTGGAGGAAGGCGCGGGTGTCGGCATCCAGCAGGTAGGCGTCGGCCAGCAGGGCGTACTGGTGGTCGTCCACCAGGTGGGTGGTGGCGTCGAAGGCGAACAGGTAGTCCACCGTCGCGGCCAGTTCGAAGGCGCCCTTGTAGCCGTGGCGCTTCATGCCGGCGATCCACTTGGGGTTGGCGGCGCGGGCGCGCACCACCCGGCCCAGTTCCTCCCGCAGGGTGCGGATGCGCGGCAGGTCCGGCTGGCTGTGGTCGCCGTGGTAACTGGCGACCGCCTGGCCGCGCAGGGTCTCGGCGGTGGCGAGCATGCCGCCCTGGAACTGGTAGTAGTCGTTGGAATCGAGGATGTCGTGCTCGCGGTTGTCCTGGTTCTGCAGCACCGCCTGCAGCCCTTCCAGGCGCTCGCCGAAGCGTTGCCGGGCCGGGGTCCCTGCATCGCTGGCCCCGTAGGCGTAGCCGCCCCAGTTGAGGTAGGCCTCGGCCAGGTCGGTGCGGGTTTCCCAGGTGCGGGCCTCGATCACCCCTTGCACGCCCGCGCCGTAGGCACCGGGCTGGGCGCCGAACACCCGCCAGCCGGCTTCGCGGCGCGCGGCCTCCGCTGGCAGGCCTTCGCCCTCCAGGCGGGCGCGGTCCTGGCGCACGCGGGCGGCGAGGGGGTTGAGGTCGTCGGGCTCGTCCAGCTCGGCGACGGCCTGTACGGCCGCGTCGAACAGGCGGATGAGGTTGGCGAAGGCGTCGCGGAAGAAGCCCGAGACCCGCAGCGTCACGTCCACGCGCGGGCGGTCCAGCAAGGACAGCGGGAGGATCTCGAAGTCCTCCACGCGCTGGCTGCCGGCCTGCCACACCGGGCGTACGCCCAGCAGGGCCATGGCCTGGGCGATGTCGTCGCCGCCGGTGCGCATGGTGGCGGTGCCCCAGACGGACAGGCCGAGCTGGCGCAGGTGGTCGCCTTCGTCCTGCAGGTGGCGCTCCAGCAGCAGGCTGGCGGACTGGAAGCCCAGGCGCCAGGCGGTGGGCGTGGGCAGGTTGCGCACGTCCACGGTGAAGAAGTTGCGCCCGGTGGGCAGCACGTCGAGGCGCCCGCGGCTGGGGGCGCCGCTGGGGCCGGGGGGCACGAAGCGCCCGTCGAGGGCGGCCAGCACGCCGCCGATTTCCGCTGCGCCACAGGCGTCCAGGGCGGGGGCGATCACCTGCCGCAGGTTGTGGATAACCGCGTCGCTGGCGGGGCCGATGGCTTCGGCGGCCGGGTTGGCGATCAGCTGGCGGGCCAGCAGCTCCAGGCGCTCGCGGGTGTCGCCGTTGCTGCGCCAGGGCGCGTCGTCGACGCCCTGGAGCACGGCGGGGCGCGGCCCTTCCCAGGGTTCGGCCCAGGCCAGGTCGAGCGGGTCGCGGTCGAGCGCCAGGTCGCGGGCGAGGGCGCGCAGCAGGCTGGCGTTGCCGCCCTTGCCGTCGGCACGGGGGATGCGCACCAGGGATAGCAGGGTGTCGTCGCGCAGGCCCGCCACGGGGGATTCGCCGAATACGTGCAGGCCGTCGCGGATCTGCGATTCCTTGAGGTCGCAGAGGTAGGCGTCCAGCTGTGGCAGCCAGCTGTCGGCGTCGTCGTTGAGGCTCAGGCCCAGCTCGCGGTCGAGGGCGGTGGCCCTGACCAGTTCGAGGATTTCGCCGCGCAGCTGCACGGCCCGGCGCGGGTCGAGCAGGGAGGCGTCGTAGTACTCGTCGGCCAGGCGCTCCAGGTCGCGCAGCGGGCCGTAGGTTTCGGCGCGGGTCAGCGGCGGCATCAGGTGGTCGATGATCACCGCCTGGGCGCGTCGCTTGGCCTGGGCGCCTTCGCCGGGGTCGTTGACGATGAAGGGGTAGATGTTCGGCAGCGGGCCCATCACCGCGTCCGGCCAGCATTCGGCGGACAGGCCGACGCCCTTGCCGGGCAGCCATTCGAGGTTGCCGTGCTTGCCGACATGCACCAGCGCATCGGCGCCGAACACCTCGCGCAGCCAGAAGTAGAACGCCAGGTAGCCGTGGGGCGGCACCAGCGACGGGTCGTGGTAGATGGCCGCCGGGTCCAGCTGGTAGCCCCGCGCCGGCTGGATGCCGACGAAGGCGAGGCCGAAGCGCAGGCCGGCGATCATCATCCGTCCGCTGCGGAACATCGGGTCCTGCTGCGGCTCGCCCCAGCGCTCCGTCACCGCCCGCTGGTTGGCTTCGGGGAGGCGGGCGAAGCAGGCGAGGTAGTCGTCCAGGGCCAGGCTCTGGGCGCAGGGGCGGGCGTCGAGGCTGTCGAGGTCGTTGCTGACGCCGCCCAGCAGGCTGTGGATAAGGGCGGTGCCGCTCTCCGGCAGGCCGGCCACGGGGTAACCCTGGGCCTCCAGGGCGCGGAGGATGTTCAGCGCGCCGGCTGGGGTGTCCAGGCCCACGCCGTTGCCGATGCGGCCGTCACGGGTGGGGTAGTTGGCGAGGATCAGCGCCACGCGCTTGTCGGCGTTGGCCTTGCGCGCCAGCAGCAGCCAGCGCCGCGCCAGTTCGGCGACGAAGTCCATGCGCTCGACATGGGGCAGGTAGCAGACCACGTCGCTCTGGCTGCGTTCGCTGCGCCAGGCCAGGCCCTTGAAGCTGATGGCGCGGGTGATGAGGCGGCCGTCCAGTTCCGGCAGGGCGACGTGCATGGCCAGGTCGCGGGGGCCCAGGCCCTGGGCGTTGGTCTCCCACTGGGGCTGGTTGTCCAGGCTGCAGATGGCCTGGAACACCGGCACGTCGCGGCGGAACGGGCGCAGGCTGGGCGCCTCCGGCGAGGACTGGGCGAAGCCGGTGGTGTTGATGATCAGCTCGACGCCGGCTTCGTCCAGCCAGTCTTCGAGGGTGGCCAGGCAGGCGGCCTCCTTGAGGCTGGCCACGGCGATGGGCAGGGGGTTGAGGCCCTGGGCGGCGAGGCGTTCGCAGAAGGTGTCGAGGAAGCCGGTGTTCGCCGCCTGCAGGTGGGTGCGGTAGAACACCAGCGCCACCACCGGCTGCTCGGGTTGCCAGTCGGCGCGCCAGTGGGCGAGCCCGGCGTTGGGCTGGCGCGGGTGGTAGACCGCGACGCGGGGCAGCGCCCTGGGCTCCTCCCAGGGCATCGCGTGGCCCAGGCAGCGGCTGGCGAGGCAGGCGAACAGCTGCCGGGCGTTGTCCAGCCCGCCCTGGCGCAGGTAGTGCCAGTAGCGCTCGGCATCCTCTGCGGGAACGGTGCAGAGCCGTGCCAGCTCGGGGTCGGGGCGGTCGTCGCCGGGCACCAGGATCAGCGTGGCGCCGCGCTCGGCCAGCGCCACCAGTTGCTCGATGCCGTAGCGCCAGTAGCCGACGCCGCCGTGCACGGAGATGAGGATGACCTTGGCGTGCTGCAGCACCTCGTCGACGTAGAGGTCCACCGAGGCGTGGTTCTGCAGCTGCATCGGGTTGGCCAGGCGCAGGCTCGGGTAGTCCTCCGGCAGCGTGCGGGCGGCCTCGGCCAGCAGCGCCAGGTGCGAGTCGCCGCTGCAGAGGATGACCAGCTCGGCAGGCGTCTGGGCCAGGTGGGCGATGCCGTCGTCAGGGACGAAGCCGCCGGGCTGGGTGCGCAACAGGTGCATGGCTCGGGCCTCGGCTCGGTGGAGCGGCCCTCTCCCGGGGGAGAGGCGCCGGTTCGGCGGTTACGCCAGGGCGGTGCGCAGTTCGTTGGCGATGGTGGCCTGGTCCAGCTCCTGGCCGATCACCACCAGGCGGGTGGCGCGGGGTTCGTCGCTGCGCCAGGCGCGGTCGAAGTGCTTGTCGAAGCGCTTGCCGACGCCCTGCACCAGCAGGCGCATGGGCTTGCCGGTGACGGCGACGAAGCCCTTGATGCGCAGGATGGCGTGGCGTTCCACCAACTGGCCGAGGGCCGCGAGCAGGGCGCGCTCGTCCACTTCCGGGAGGTCGACGTGGAAGGAGTCGAACTCGTCGTGGTCGTGGTCCTCGTGTTCTTCGTGATCGTGGTGGGTGGGGCGGCTGTCGATGTGCAGCTCGGCTTCGGCGTTCAGGCCCAGCAGCACGTCCAGCGGCAGCTTGCCGGAGGCGGCCTCGACCACCTTCACCGCCGGCGGCAGCTCTTCGCTGACTTCGGCGCGTACGGCGGCCAGGGCGTCGGCATCCAGCAGGTCGGTCTTGTTGAGGATCACCAGGTCGGCGCTGGCCAGCTGGTCTTCGAAGAGTTCGTGCAGGGGCGATTCGTGGTCGAGGTTCGGGTCCTGCTTGCGCTGCTCGTCCACCTGGTCGGGGAAGGCGGCGAAGGTGCCGGCGGCGACGGCGGGGCTGTCGACCACGGTGATCACCGCGTCCACGGTGCAGGCATTGCGGATCTCGGGCCACTGGAAGGCTTGCACCAGGGGCTTGGGCAGGGCCAGGCCGGAGGTCTCGATGAGGATCTGGTCGAGGTCGCCACGGCGCGCCACCAGCTCGCGCATGACCGGGAAGAACTCTTCCTGCACGGTGCAGCACAGGCAGCCGTTGGCCAGTTCGAAGACGCGACCCACGGCCTCTTCCTCGCTGCAGCCGATGCTGCATTGCTTGAGGATGTCGCCGTCGATGCCCAGCTCGCCGAATTCGTTGATGATCACCGCGATGCGGCGACCCTGGGCGTTGTCCAGCATGTGGCGGAGGAGGGTGGTCTTACCGGCACCGAGGAAGCCGGTGACGATGGTGACGGGGAGCTTGGCCAGGGTTTTCATGCGCGCCTCTCAGGTGCTCTGTGGCGGGCATGACGAATGCAGCGGGCCGGGCCCACTGGAGGTATTCGCCACCGGATCACCCCGCCCGGTTGTCTGGAAATTCGCCGAGGCAGGTCTCCTGGCTCGCAGCCTGGCGCGGGGCGCCGCCGGGTCCGCCTTCCCGCCCGTGGGCAGTGGCTGTGGACAGGGCATCAGCTGCTTACAGTTGCGGGGGCAGCCGTGGCTTGGACCACGTTCCCTCTTAGCTCCAGCGCTCGCTGGAGAACCTCGAAAGGACGGAAGGCTACGCAGGGCCCGGGCGGCGGTCAATCGCGTTGGTTGACGCCTCGTCGGGCCCGTGCTGTCCTTGCGCGGATTTTTCCCGCCCGGTCACCTGCCACGCCATGAACCCCGCTGCTGCTTCCCTGACGCCGCCTTCGCTGGTGGCCGGTTTCGGCTGCCGCCAGGGCTGCACGGCGGCGGAGCTGGGGGCGTTGCTGGATGCCTGCCTGGCCGAGGCCGGTGTGCCGCCGGCGCGCCTGGCGGCGTTGGCGACCCGCGAGGACCGCGCCCTGGAGCCGGGCCTGCGGGCGCTGGCGGCGGAGCGCAACCTGCCGTTGCGGGGCGTTTCCCCCGAGGCGCTGAACGCCCTGGAGGCGCGCCTGAGCCAGCCGTCCGAGCGGGTCCGCGCCCTGGCCGGCAGTGCGGGGGTGGCCGAGGCGGCGGCCCTGGTGCTGGCCGATCGGCTGGGGCAGGGGCCTTCGCACCTGCTGCTCGACAAACGCCGCAGTGCCCGCGCGACCTGCGCGCTGGCCTGCATCCACCTGGAGGCTGAACGGCCATGACGGTCTATTTCATTGGCGCCGGCCCGGGCGATCCGGAACTCATCACGGTGAAGGGGCAGCGGCTGATCCGCCATTGCCCGGTGATCCTCTATGCCGGTTCGCTGGTGCCGGAGGCGGTGCTGGAGGGGCACCAGGCGCAGCAGGCGGTGAACACCGCCGAGCTGCACCTGGAGCAGATCGTTGCGCTGCTGGCCGAGGCCCATGCCCGGGGCCAGGACGTGGCGCGGGTGCACTCGGGCGATCCGTCGCTGTATGGCGCCATCGGCGAGCAGATCCGCCACCTGCGCGAGCGCGGCATTCCCTACGAGATCGTGCCGGGCGTTACTGCCACGGCGGCCTGTGCGGCCCTGCTGGGCTGCGAGCTGACGCTGCCGGAGGTGTCGCAGACGCTGATCCTCACCCGCCACGCCAGCAAGACGCGGATGCCCGAGGGCGAGTCCCTGGGGGACCTGGCCCGTCACCGGGCGACCCTGGCGATCCACCTGGGGGTGAGCCGGATCGAGGAGATCGTCGCCGAACTGCTGCCGCACTACGGGCCGGCCTGCCCGGTGGCGGTGATCCACCGCGCCAGCTGGCCGGACCAGGCCCAGGTCACCGGCACCCTCGCCGACATCGCCGAGAAGGTACGGGCCGTGGGCTTCCGCCGGACGGCGCTGATTCTGGTGGGGGAGGTGCTGGCGGCCGAGGGCTTTGCCGACTCGTCGCTGTACCGCGCCGGGCATGCGCACCTGTACCGGCCGGGCGAGTGATGGCCCGGTCGCGGGAGGATCGCTGCATATCACCGGGTGTTGCCTGCCGGATGCCGGCTTTTTCGCTTGCGTTCGCCTTGCCCGCCCCGATCCGCCCGGGCTTTTCGGCGGGCCTGTAGTGACGTACCGCTGTGAAACCCGCAGAATGCAGCCTTTCCGGCCTTTGGCCGGCCCGTCCGTATGACTTCGGCCTTGAGCGACCTGACTCCTTATGCGAATGCGCTTGATGCTGCTGGGCGGTGGCAATGCCCTTGGACAGGCGCTGATTCGCCTGGGTGCCGAGGATGATGTGGGGTTCCTCGCCCCGCGCCCGCCCGAGCAGGGTTGGGACGCCGCCAGCCTGACGCAGTTGCTCGACGACACCCGCCCCGACGCGGTGGTGAACCTCGCCTACTACTTCGACTGGTTCCAGGCCGAAGACGTGAGCGCTGAGCGCTTCGCGGCCCAGGAGCGGTCGGTGGAGCGTCTCGCCGAGCTGTGCCAGCACCACAACATCGTGCTGCTGCAGCCTTCCAGCTACCGGGTCTTCGATGGCGCCCGCGCCACGGCCTACAGCGAGAAGGACGAGACCATTCCCCTGAGCCTGCGTGGCCAGTCCCTCTGGCGCATCGAACAGAGCGTTCGGGCCTTGTGCCCGCGCCACGTTCTGCTGCGCTTCGGCTGGCTGCTGGACGACAGCCGCGAAGGCACCCTGGGCCGCTTCCTGGTCCGCGCCGAGCGTGACGACGAGATCTGCCTGGCGGACGACCGCCGTGGCAACCCGACCCCGGCCGACGATGCCGCGCGGGTCATGCTGGCGGTGCTCAAGCAGCTGGACTGCGCCGCGCCGCTGTGGGGCACCTACCACTACGGCGCCCACGAAGCGACCACCACCCTGGCCCTGGGCCAGGCGGTGCTCACCGAGGCACGCGCCCTGCACCGGCTGAAGGTGCAGGACATCACTCCGCAGGCCCACGCGGCCCGCCCCGACGCGGCGGACGAACCGCAGCACGCCGTGCTGGCCTGCAAGAAGATCTTCCACACTTTCGGCATCAAGCCGCGCGCCTGGCGTGCGGCCCTGCCGGCCCTGCTGGACCGCTACTACCGACATGGCTGATCCCATCCTCATCACCGGCGGCGCCGGCTTCATCGGTTCGCACCTGGCGGACCAGTTGCTGGCCCGCGGGCACGCCGTGCGCGTGCTGGACAACCTCTCCACCGGCAAGCCCGGCAACCTGGCGCTGGACAACCCACGTCTGGAGCTGATCGAGGGCGACGTGGCCGATGCGGCGGTGGTCGCGCGTGCCATGGCCGGCTGCAAGGCGGTGGCGCACCTGGCCGCCGTGGCCTCGGTGCAGGCCTCGGTGGATGACCCGGTGGCAACCCACCAGGCCAACTTCATCGGCACCCTGAACATCTGCGAAGCCATGCGCACCCATGGGGTGAAGCGCGTGCTGTTCGCCTCCAGCGCGGCAGTGTACGGGCAGAACGGCGAAGGCCAGGCCATCGACGAAGACACCGCCAAGGCACCGCTGACGCCCTACGCGTCGGACAAGCTGGCCAGCGAGCACTACCTGGATTTCTACCGGCGCGAGCACGGCCTGGAGCCGGCGATCTTTCGCTTCTTCAACATCTACGGCCCGCGCCAGGACCCGTCGTCGCCCTACTCGGGGGTGATCAGCATCTTCACCGAGCGGGCGCTGGCCGGTTCACCCATCACCGTGTTCGGCGATGGCGAGCAGACCCGTGACTTCCTCTACGTCGGCGACCTGGTGCAGGTGCTGGCCGAGGCGCTGGAGATGCCGGCTGTGGAGGTGGGGGCGGTGAACGTCGGCCTGCGCCAGTCCACCAGCCTGAACCAACTGCTGGCGGCCATCGGCGAGGTGGTGGGTGGCCTGCCGGAGATCCGCCATGCGCCCGGGCGTGCGGGGGACATCCGCCACTCCCTGGCCGACAACCAGCGCCTGCTGGCACGCTTCGACTTCCCCGAGCCGACGCCCCTGGCCAAGGGCCTGGCCGAACTGCTCGGCCGCTGAGCCCGCTCCATGAGAAAGGCGCCTCCGGGCGCCTTTCTTCTTTCCGCTCGCTGTCACCCTAAGGCTTCACCCCGGGACCGCAGCAGCCCAAACGAAAAAGGCGCCCGAAGGCGCCTTTGTTCTGTGCAGCAGGGCTTAGAACTTGTAGCCCAGGCCGACCATGTAGACCCACGGGTCGACGTCGACGTCGACCTTGGCACGTACGCTGGTGTAGTCCACGTAGGCGCGGGTGTCGATGTCGATGTAGCGGACCTGGGCGTTCAGCATGACGTTGTCGGTCAGCATGTAGTCGGCACCGACCTGCCAGGCCAGGCCCCAGGAGTTCTTCGCGTTGAAGTTGTCGAAGCCGGCGGCGGTTGCCTGGCTGCCGACGTGCTCGTCATAGATCCAGGTGTAGTTGATGCCACCGCCCACGTAGGGCTGGAAGGCGGACTTCGGATCCAGCGGGTAGTACACCAGGCTCAGGGTCGGCGGCAGGTGCTTCAGGGTACCCAGCTTGCCGTTGGCAGGCGCGAGGGCGGTGCCCTTGATCTTCACGTCGTGCTCGAACGGGGTGGCCGCCAGCAGTTCGATGGCCAGGTTGTCGGTCAGCATGTAGGCGAAGTTCAGGCCGAGCTGGGTGTCGCTGCTCATGGTGGCCTTGCCGCCCAGGTCGGTACCGGCCAGTGCGCCGCGATCCACCTTCACGCTGGAGGAGTCGGCGTCCGGGTTGACGGTGATGGCGCCGGCGCGGATCAGGATGTCACCGGCCTGGTGGGCCTGGGCCATGGGTGCAGCCACGGCCAGTGCGAGAAGAGAGGCAGCGAGGAACGACTTTTTCATGGAGGGCTCCAGGTCTTGAGCTGTGTTGGCTGTGACGCAGTTTCAGGGAACCGGCCCCCCATTCGCCTTGATCTAGCTCAATGCCGATGCGGATTCGTTAGCAGGCTTGCTAAACAGGCTGCTGAAAAACGGGCTGCGTTGCCGCTGCGGCGTTGAAAGCACCCTAAAAATGCTCATTTACACCACGTAAACTGCGCTTTTTCGGCCGCTTTCGCCTTGCATCGGCGGCCTCGCCAACGTTTTCAGCGGCCTGTTAGCCCCCTCCGTTTTCACTGGGATTCGTACGGATAGATCTTGCTCGCTTCCATCTGGTAGCCGGCTTCGGCCAGTTCGCTGGTGGAGGCTTTCACCTGCAGCGGGCCTTCGATCCAGAACGGCTGGTAGAGCGCATCCATCAGCACGCCCAGCTCGGTGGTGACGTGGACGATCTGGTTGGACGGCGGCGGCGGGACGTGGATGCAGGCGCCGAAGTAGGGCACCAGCAGGAACTCGGTCACGCGGCCTTCCTCGGTGACGTCCAGCGGGACGATGTACCCGGGCAGCTTCACCTCCTGGCCGTCCAGTTCCTTGACCACCGGGGCGGCCGGGGATTGCTGGGTGGCCGCCGGGCCGGACTCGCTGGCCAGGGAGTCGGCCAGCTGCGACAGGTCGTGGATCGGGGCGGGCGGCGGAGGCGGCGGGGCGTCGGCGGGGATCATCTCCGACCAGGTCAGTTCACGCACATCCCCCGCCCAGAGGGCGGTGGTGGCCAGCAGCAGGAGGGCCGGCAGGGTCAGCAGGGCACGTTTCATTCGCAGCTCACAGGCGGATGGAGAGGCCGTCGGCCAGGGATTGTCGATAGGCGCGCCAGGCCGGCACGCTGCCCATCAGCAGGGCGGCGGCCAGGATACCGCCCAGCAGTGTCCACTCATAGTTGGAGGGCAGCGCCAGGGGCAGGTAGAGGCCGTAGTTGGCCTGCACGTAGCCCTGGCTGACGGCGATGCCGAGGTACAGCAGGCCGAGCCCGAGCACCGCGCCGGCCACGGCCAGGGCGAAGGCCTCCAGCACCAGCAGGCTGCCGATGTGCCAGGGGCGCGCGCCCACGGAGCGGAGGATGGCCATTTCCCGACGGCGTTCGTTGAGGCTGGTGAGGATGGCGGTGAGCATGCCGATCAGCCCGGTGAGCACCACGAACAGCGAGACCACGAACAGCGCCTTCTCGGCCGTGCCCATCAGACTCCACAGCTCCTGCAGGGCGACGCCGGGGAGCACCGCCAGCAGCGGCTCGCTCCTGTATTCGTTGATCTGCCGCTGCAGGGCGAAGGTGGCGATCTTGCTGTTGAGCCCCAGCAGGAAGGCGGTGATGGCCTTGGGCTGCAGGTCCATGGCCCGGGCCTGGTCGGCGCTGACCTTGCCGGTACCGCGCGCGGGCACGCCGTTCTGCCAGTCCACGTGCAGCGCTTCCATGCCCGCCAGGGAGATGTGCAGGGTGCGGTCCACCGGGGTGCCGGTGCGTTCGAGGATGCCGACCACGGTGAACGGCTTGTCGTCGTGCTGCACCAGGCTGACGGTGCTGACGCCGTGGGCCAGCACGATGTGATCGCCCAGCTTGTACTTCAGCGCCTCGGCCACTTCGGCGCCGAGCACCACGTCGAACAGGTCGGCGAAGGGCTTGCCCTCGGCCAGCTTCAGCGGCTGGGCGCGGCCGTAGCGGTAGTGCTCGAAGTAGGCCTCGCTGGTGCCCATCACCCGGTAGCCCTTGTGGGAGTCGCCGAGGGAGATCGGGATGGCCCATTTCACCCGCTTGTCCTGGGCGATGGCTTCGAAGCTCTCCCAGCGGATGTTGTTGGTGGCGTTGCCGATGCGGAACACCGAGTAGAGCAGCAGGTTCACCGACCCGGAGCGGGCGCCGACGATCAGGTCGGTGCCGCTGATGGTGCTGGCGAAGCTGGCGCGGGCCTCCGTGCGCACCCGCTCCACCGCCAGCAGCAGGCAGACCGAGATGGCGATGGCGAAGACCGTGAGCAGGGCGGTGAAGCGGCGGTTGGCGAGGCTCGCCAGGGCCAGGCGTAGCAGGTGCATCTCAGGCCTCCAGCAGGCGGGCTGCGCGGTTCAGGTCCAGCAGCGAGAGGCTGCGGTCGAAGAGGGGGGCCAGGCTCTGGTCATGGCTGACGAAGAGCAGGCTGGTGCCGGCGTCGCGGCATTCGCCGAAGAGCAGGCGCAGGAAGCTTTCGCGGGCATCGGCGTCCAGGGCCGAGGTGGGCTCGTCGGCGATCAGCAGCTCCGGCTGGCCGATCAGCGCGCGGGCGGCGGCGACCCGCTGCTGCTGGCCGATCGACAGGGCGTCGGCGCGGCGCTCCAGCAGGGCCTCGCCGAGGCCGAGGTGGCCGAGCAGGGTCACGGCGGCGGCCGACACGCTGCCGTGGCGTTGGCTGGCACGCTGGGCGCGCAGGCGGGAGAAGCGGCAGGGCAGCTCGACGTTCTCGCGCACCGAGAGGAACGGCAGCAGGTTGAACTGCTGGAAGATGTAGCCGGTGTGGTCCACCCGGAAGCGGTCGCGGGCCCCGGAGGAGAGGGCACCGAGGTCCTGGCCGAGCAGGCGGACATGCCCGCGCCCGGGCGCCTGGACGCCGCCCAGCAGGCCCAGCAGGGTGGTCTTGCCGCTGCCGCTGGGACCTTTGAGGAAGAGGGTTTCACCGCTGTTGAGGGTAAAGGCGGGGATGTCCAGCAACTCGGCCTGGCCGGGCCAGGCGAATCCCAGGTCGGTGATGTCGATCAGTGTCTGGCTCATGTACGGACGGCCGGGTTGCCCCGGCCGGCTCATCGGGGGGTCAGAAACTCAGGGAGGGGGCTGCGGGGGTCAGTTCGGCGCCCTGCTGGCCCTTCGGGCCGATCAGTTGTACCTGAATTTTCTGGGTGGCGGGGAAGCGTGTGAACAGGCCCTTGATGTCCAGCCCGGTCAGCTTGCCCGGCGTTGCGCATTCCAGGTGGTAGCGCGCGTGGATCTCGCTGTGGGCGTGGTTGTGCTCATCGCCGTCCTCGTGCTTGTGCTCAGGCTCGTGAGCCTCTTCCGGGGCGTTGCCGAACAGCGGGCTTTCCAGTTCCTGCTCGGACACCTTGCAACCGGCGGCTTCGGGGAGGGCGAACAGGGCCAGGGGCTTTTCCAGCTCGGCGCGGGCCTTGGCCACGGCGGCCTTGTCGGCATCGCTGCGGGCCTCGTGCTCGAAGCCCACCAGGTTCATGGCCGGGCTTTCCAGTTCCAGCTCCAGGGTGCTGCCGTCCAGGGCGGCGTTGAGGCGGGCCACGCCGTGCTCGTGGGCACCCAGGCTGCCGTGGCCTTCGTGGTCGTGATCGTCGTGTTCATGGGCCTGGACGGAGAAGGCCAGGGGGAGCAGTGCGAAGGGCAGGGCGAGCAGCAGGCGGCGCATGGGAGTCTCCAGATGCGGGTGAAAAGCGGCGTTACGTTATAACAACTGTGGGCCGGCTTCCAGAGGCGTGAGAGCATGGCGCGTCGTTTATCGAGGAACCTTGCATGCTGCGCATTCGCGGACGGATCGGTGATTGGCCGGTGGATCTGACGGTGGAAATGGACGAGGAGGACTGGCAGCGCCTGGGCGCTCAATTGCACGTTGCCCCGGCAGCATCGCCCGAGCCGGTTGCGCCACCGGCAGCCGCCCCTTCCCGGCAGGCGGACCCACGCTGGGAGGCCGCCCTGGGGCTGCTGCGCGAGGCCGGCCGTCTGGAAGGCCCGCGCCTGCTGGCCGACCTGGAGGCCCTGGCGGGCAGTGCGGCAGCCGGCAAGCGCCTGCTGGTGCGCCTGCGCCATTGCGAGCAGGTGCAGCTGGAAGCCGGGGCGGACACGCCGGTGTATGTCTGGAAGGGCTGAGGCGGGAGAGGCGGCCAGGCCGCCCTGATGGGGCGGCCTGGCAGGGCGATCAGTAGATCGCCTGGTACAGCTTGCGGCGGTAGGTGGTGACCAGCGGGTGGTCGTTGCCCAGCAGGTCGAACACCTGCAGCAGGGTCTTGTGGGGCAGGCCTTCGCCGTAGTTGCGGTTGCGCACGAACAGCCGCAGCAGGGCATCCAGGGCCGGTTCGTACTGCTGGCGGGCCAACTGGTGGATGGCCAACTGGTAGCTGGCTTCGTCGTCGCCCGCATCCTGGGCGAGGCGGCTCTTCAGGGCGGCGGCCTCGGGCAGGTCGTTCACCTGGCGCAGGAAGGCCAGCTGGGCGCGGGCGCCGGCCAGGGCCTGCTTGTGCTCGTCGCCCTTGACCGCATCCAGCACCAGTTGGGCTTCACCCAGCTCGCCGCGCTCGGCGAGGCAGCGGGCGTAGAGGATCAGTGCCGGGGCGTTGCTGTTGTCTTCGCCCAGCAGTTGCTTGAGCACGGCCTCGGCATCACCGATGCGGCCGTCGTCGAACAGGGCCTGGGCCGCTTCCATCGGGTCGGCGGCTTCCGGTGCCGGTTCGGCAACGTGTGGTGCGAGCATGGCGCGGATCTGGGATTCCGGCTGGGCACCGGCGAAGCCGTCCACCGGCTGGCCGTCCTTGAACAGCACCACGGTGGGCAGGCTGCGGATGCCGAAGCGCATGACGATGTCCTGCTCGACATCGCAGTTGACCTTGGCCAGCAGCAACTCGCCCCGGTAGGACTCGGCGATCTGTGCCAGCAGCGGCATGAGGGCTTTGCAGGGGGCACACCACTCGGCCCAGAAATCCACCAGCACGGGCTTGTGGAAGGAGTTCTGGATCACCGACTGGTCGAAGTCGAGGGCGGTGGCGTCGAAGATGTAGGGCGTGTCGCTCATCGTGGATTCCGTAAGCGCAGGGAAGAGAGTGGGCGAATCATACGGCCGCTAACGCCGCGCGCCTACCGGGTGGGGGCGAGCGGCGTGGCGCATCCGCCGGTTCAGCGGGCGGCGTGGTACAGGCTCACGTGGCGGAACTGCTCGGGCTCGGCCAGGTCCGGCCAGGTGCAGGCTTCCAGCATGGCCAGGCGGCGGTACAGCGGGTGGGCGAAGTCGCGCACGCGGGAGTCGGCCACCAGCGCTTCGCGGCCCCGGCTGAGGAAGTGGTCCAGCAGCGGCAGGTTGGCGCGGTCGTAGAGCACGTCGGCCACCACCACCAGGTCGAAGCGATCGGCCTCGGCGAAGAAGTCGGCGCTGTAGCCGAGCGTCACACCGTTCAGCGCGGCATTGGCGCGGCAGGCCTCCAGGGCCAGCGGGTCGAGGTCGCAGGCCACCACTTCCGCCGCGCCGGCCTTGGCGGCGGCGATGGCCGCCACGCCGGAGCCGGCGCCGAAGTCCAGCACGCGCTTGCCGGCGACCCAGTGGGGCTGCTCGGCGAACCAGCGCGCCAGGGCCAGGCCGCTGGCCCAGCAGAAGCACCAATAGGGCGGCTCTTCGAGGATGCGCCGGGTCTCGTCGGCGTCGAAGGCGCGGTCCATGTTGTCGGCGTCGATCAGCCAGAGGCGCAGGTCGGTGCCCGGCAGCGTCTCGGCGCGCAATTGGGCATCGCCGAGCAACTGGGCGAGCGGTGCCTGCAGTGTCGAGGGCGGCGTCATGGCACGGTCTCCAGCTGCAGGGCGCCCAGGGACTGGCTTTCCGCCGCCGGGATGCGCCGCGGGGCGAGGCGCTGGATCAACTGGCCGGACTGGCTGACCCGGGCGCGCAATTCCACCCGCAGGTCCCGGGGGAAGGCCTCGGGGTTGAAGGTCAGGCGGAAGGGCAGGGCCGTGCCGGTGCCGTCGAGGCGTAGGCTGCCGAGCAGGCGCAGCGGGCGGTCGCGGGTGTCCACCGCCAGCAAGGCCAGCTCCACGTCGCTGCCGGCGGGGGCGCCCAGCAACTGGCCGTCCAGCGCGCGCATGTAGGCGGGCAACGGCTGCTCGGCAGCGGGCTTGGCGACCGGTTTCGCCGGTGCAGGTTCGGCGGGCGGCTCGCCGGCGCAGGCGGCCAGCAGGGCGGCAAGGGAAAGGATGTAGAGCGGACGCATCATGACTCCTGGCCAAGGGGGTACAGGCGGTGTGCGCGGCCTTATAGCTCAAACCCCGGTTGCTTGTCTTGCCAGGGAGATGCGCTCTACCATGTGGCCTTCTTTTCCGCCATAGCCCCCTCCCTGCCATGCACTGTCCCTTCTGCGGCGCCCATGACACCAAGGTGATCGACTCGCGACTGGTCGCGGAAGGCGATCAGGTCCGCCGTCGCCGCGAGTGCCTGGCCTGCGAGGAGCGCTTCACCACCTTCGAGACCGCCGAACTGGTGATGCCACGCCTGATCAAGCAGGATGGCAGCCGCCAGCCCTTCGACGAGGACAAGCTCCGTGCCGGCATGCAGAGGGCGCTGGAGAAGCGCCCGGTGAGCATCGAGCGTCTCGAAGAGGCCATCGCCCACATCAAGCACAAGCTGCGCGCCACCGGCGAGCGCGAGGTGAAGTCGCGGGTGCTGGGCGAGCTGGTGATGGTCGAGCTGCAGAAGCTCGACGAGGTGGCCTACATTCGCTTCGCTTCGGTCTATCGCCGCTTCCAGGACCTCAACGAGTTCCGCGAGGAAATCGAGCGGCTGGCCCGTGAGCCCTCCAAAGACTAAGGCATGACCGCATCCGACCAGGCCTTCATGGCCCGTGCGCTGGAACTGGCTCGCAAGGGCCTCTATTCGACCCACCCCAATCCCCGCGTCGGCTGCGTGATCGTCCGTGACGGCCAGGTGGTCGGCGAAGGCTGGCACGCCCGCGCCGGCGAGCCCCACGCCGAGGTGCACGCCCTGCGCCAGGCCGGTGAGCGCGCCCGGGGGGCCACCGCCTACGTGACCCTGGAACCGTGCAGCCACCACGGGCGGACCCCGCCCTGCGCCGATGCGCTGGTGAACGCCGGCGTCGCCCGGGTGGTCGCCGCCATGCAGGACCCCAATCCCCAGGTGGCTGGCCGTGGCCTGCTGCGCCTGATGGACGCCGGCATCGCCGTGCAGTCCGGGGTGCTGGAGAGCGAGGCGCGCGCGCTCAATGCCGGCTTCATCAAGCGCATGGAAACCGGGTTGCCCTTCGTCCGCGTCAAGCTCGCCATGAGCCTGGACGGCCGCACCGCCATGGCCAGTGGCGAAAGCCAGTGGATCACCGGCCCGGCCGCCCGTGCCGCCGTGCAGCGTCTGCGGGCGCGGGCCAGTGTGGTGCTGACCGGTGCCGACACCGTGCTCACCGACGGCGCCCGCCTGACCGTGCGCCCCGACGAGCTGGGCCTGAACGCCGAACTGACCGCCCTGGCCGTGACCCGTCCGCCGCTGCGCGTGCTGGTGGACGGCCGCCTGCGGGTGCCGCTCTCCGCGCCCTTCTACCAGGCCGGCAAGGCCCTGGTGGCCACCTGCGCCGTGGCCTCAGCGCGGGATCGCTTCCAGGAGGAGGGCCACGAACTGCTGGCCGTGCCGAGCAGCAACGGCCATGTCGACCTGCGTCGCCTGCTGCTGGAGCTGGGCTCGCGCGGGGCCAACGAGGTGCTGGTGGAGGCCGGGCCGCGCCTGGCCGGTGCCTTCGCCCGGGCGGGCCTGGTGGATGAATTCCAGATCTTCATGGCCGGTCGCCTGCTCGGCTCCAGCGCCCGTCCCCTGTTGGACTGGCCCCTGGCGCGGATGGCCGAGGCACCGCAGCTGAAGATCACCGACGTGCGTGCTGTCGGTGACGACTGGCGCATCATCGCCGTGCCGCTGCCTCCGGTTGCTCGATAGCTGATCATTTCCATCGAAACGACTGGCTTGGAGCAGGCCGCGCCCTGTGTTAAAAACGCGCTCGGCCTTCTGGAGTGGAAGGCCGAAACGTTCTCAGGGCGGGGTGGAAGTCCCCACCGGCGGTAATTGCGCCACGCGCATAGCCCGCGAGCGCTTCCCGGTCGCCACGGCGAGGGGAAGGTCAGCAGACCCGGTGTGATCCCGGGGCCGACGGTCACAGTCCGGATGAAGAGAGAACGGGATTGCCCGCCTGGGCGCGCGTTCGTGCGTCCGCGAAGTCCCATTCGATCCAGAGCCCTGTTTCTCACCAAACAGGAGATCGACATGCTCAACCCCCTTCGACCGAACCGCGCGGCCCTGGCCGTTCGCGTGCCGGTCCTCGCCCAGGCTGCCCATGGCGGCCGCTCCATGACTCGGGAGGCTCCATGTTCACCGGCATAATCGAAGCCATCGGCACCATTCGCGCCATCACCCCCAAGGGCGGTGACGTCCGGGTCCTGGTGGAGACCGGCAAGCTGGACCTGGGCGACGTCAAGCTCGGCGACAGCATCGCCGTCAACGGTGTCTGCCTCACCGCCGTGGAACTGCCTGGCAACGGCTTCTGGGCCGACGTCAGCCGCGAGACCCTGGCGCGCACCGCCTTCGACGACCTCAAGCCGGGCAGCCCGGTGAACCTGGAAAAGGCCCTGACCCCCACCAGCCGCCTTGGCGGCCACCTTGTCAGCGGCCACGTCGACGGCATCGGGGAAGTGATCGCCCGGGAAGACAACGCCCGCGCCGTCCAATTCAGGATCCGCTCGCCGCGTGAACTGGCCAAGTACATCGCCCTGAAGGGGTCGATCACCGTCGACGGCACGAGCCTGACGGTGAATGCGGTCAATGGCGCCGAGTTCGAGCTGACCATCGTCCCGCACACCCTGGCGGAAACCATCATGGTGGATTACCGGCCCGGCCGCCGGGTGAACCTGGAGGTGGACCTGCTGGCCCGCTACCTGGAGCGCCTGCTGCTGGGCGACAAGGCCGCCGAGCCCCAGGCGTCCGGCATCACCGAAGGTTTCCTCGCCGAACACGGCTACCTCAACCGCTGAATTCATAAGGAGGGCCCATGGCTCTCAATACCGTTGACGAACTGATCGAAGACATCCGCCAGGGCAAGATGGTCATCCTCATGGATGACGAGGACCGCGAGAACGAAGGCGACCTGATCATGGCCTCCGAGTGCGTGCAGGCCGAGCACATCAACTTCATGGCGCGCTTCGCCCGTGGCCTGATCTGCATGCCGATGACCCGCGAGCGCTGCGAACTGCTCAAACTGCCGCTGATGGCGCCGCGCAACGGCTCCGGCTTCGGCACCAAGTTCACCGTCTCCATCGAGGCGGCCGAAGGCGTCACCACCGGCATCTCCGCCGCCGACCGCGCGCGCACCGTGCAGGTGGCCGCCGCCAAGGGCGCCAAGGCCGAGGACATCGTCAGCCCCGGCCACATCTTCCCGCTGATGGCCCAGTCCGGCGGCGTGCTGGCCCGTGCCGGCCACACCGAGGCAGCCTGCGACCTGGCGCGCATGGCCGGCTTCGAGGCGTCCGGAGTGATCTGCGAGATCATGAACGACGACGGCACCATGGCCCGCCGCCCCGAGCTGGAGGCCTTCGCCGCCGAGCATGGGATCAAAATCGGCACCATCGCTGACCTCATCCACTACCGCCTGATCCACGAACGCACCGTCGAGCGCATCGCCGAGCAGCCGCTGGACAGCGAACTGGGGCACTTCAACCTGGTGACCTACCGCGATGCCGTAGAAGGCGACGTGCACATGGCGCTGACCCTGGGCGAGATCAGCCCGGAAGAGCCGACCCTGGTGCGCGTGCACAACATGGACCCGCTGCGCGACCTGTTCATGGTCAACCAGTCCGGTCGCTGGAGCCTGCGCGCAGCGATGAAGGAAGTGGCCGCCTCCGGCAGCGGCGTGGTGCTGCTGCTGGGCAACCCGCTGACCGGCCCGCAGCTGCTGGCGCACCTGGAACGACAGCTGGGCACCGAGACCAAGGTCACCACGCCCTCCACCTACAGCACCGTCGGTGCCGGCTCGCAGATTCTCCGCGACCTCGGGGTGCGCAAGATGCGCCTGATGAGTTCGCCGATGAAGTTCAACGCGATATCCGGTTTCGACCTGGAAGTTGTAGAATACCTGCCCGCTGAATGACCCGAAGGGCCCTGGCCGTGAACGGCCGGGGCCTTCGCTCTTTAATTGACGAGAACCCGCCCATGCCCCTGAAGACCATCGAAGGTACCTTCATCGCCCCCAAAGGCCGCTATGCCCTGGTGGTCGGCCGCTTCAACAGCTTTGTCGTGGAAAGCCTGGTAAGTGGCGCCGTAGACGCCCTGGTCCGCCACGGCGTGTCCGAGGACGACATCACCATCATCCGTGCCCCCGGTGCCTTCGAGATCCCCCTGGTCACCCAGAAGGTCGCCCAGCGTGGCGAGTTCGCCGCCATCATCGCCCTGGGCGCCGTCATCCGTGGCGGCACTCCGCACTTCGAATACGTCGCCGGTGAGTGCACCAAGGGCCTGGCCCAGGTGTCCATGGAGTTCGGCGTGCCGGTCGCCTTCGGCGTCCTGACCGTCGACTCCATCGAGCAGGCCATCGAGCGTTCCGGCACCAAGGCCGGCAACAAAGGCGCCGAAGCCGCACTCTCCGCCCTCGAAATGGTCAGCCTGCTGGCGGCCTTGGAGGCCAAGTGAGTTTCAACAGCGACAACGACGCCCCCGAGGCGCCGAAGAAGCCCGCCAAGGGCAAGATCGCCACACGTCGCCAGGCCCGTAGCCTGGCCATGCAGGCGCTCTACTCCTGGCACATCGCCGGCCAGCCCCTGAACGAGATCGAGGCGCAGTTCCGCGTCGACAACGATTTCAGCCAGGTGGACGGTGCCTACTTCCACGAGATCCTCCATGGCGTACCGCGCCAGAAGACCGAGATCGACGAGGCCTTCCTGCCCTGCCTGGATCGCCCCCTGGAAGAGGTCGACCCGGTCGAGCTGGCCATCCTGCGCCTCTCCACCTACGAGCTGATGAACCGCGTCGACGTGCCGTACCGCGTGGTTATCAACGAAGGCATCGAGCTGGCCAAGGTCTTCGGTGCCACCGACGGGCACAAGTTCGTCAACGGCGTCCTCGACAAGCTGGCGCCCCGCCTGCGCGCCGCCGAGGTTCGTGGCGGCAAGCGCTGAGCCCCCGCCACGGATGGGTGAGTTCGAGCTGATCCGTCGCTACTTCGCCTCCGCCGCCTGCGCGGCGGGTGGCGAAGGCATCGCCCTCGGCATCGGCGACGACTGCGCCTTGCTGCAGCCCGCACCGGGCGAGCAGTTGGCCGTGTCCACTGACACCCTGGTGGCCGGCGTCCACTTTCCCCAGGTGTGCGATCCCTTCCTGCTGGGCCAGCGGGCTCTTGCCGTATCCGCCAGCGACCTGGCCGCCATGGGCGCCGCGCCCCTGGGCTTCACCCTGGCCCTGACCCTGCCCGCTGCCGATGCCGACTGGCTGCAACAGCTGGCCGCCGGCCTCGACGCCATGGCCCGCCGTTGCGGCCTGGCCCTGGTGGGTGGCGACACCACCCGTGGCCCCTTGAGCCTGACCCTCACCGTGTTCGGTCGCCTGCCGGCCGGTACAGCCCTGCGGCGTTCCGGCGCCCGTCCCGGCGACCTGCTCTGCGTGGGTGGCAGCCTGGGCGATGCCGCCGGAGCCCTGCCGCTGGTGCTTGGCCAGCGGTCGGATGAAGGCGCCGAGGCCGCCGCCCTGCTGGATCATTACTGGGCCCCGCCGCCGCAGTTCGCCCTCGGGCTGGCCCTGCGTGGCCGTGCCAGCGCCGCGCTGGACGTGTCCGATGGCCTGCTGGCCGACTGCGGGCACATCGCCGCCGCCTCCGGCGTGGCCCTGTGGCTGGAGGCCGGGCGCGTCCCGCTGTCGCCGGCCCTGCAAGCGCTCTACCCCCACGACCAGGCCCTGGGCCTGGCCCTGTCCGGCGGTGACGATTACCGCCTGGCGTTCACCCTGCCGCCGTACCAGCTCGACGCCGTGCAGGCCGCCTGGCCGGCACTGGCCGTGATCGGCCGTGTCGAAGCCGGCCACGGTGTCCACCTGCTGGATGCCGACGGCCGCGAGCGACCGCAGCCGGCCCAGGGTTACCAACATTTCGGGAGTCACGGTGACTGATCATCCGCAACAAGCGCCGGCCCAGCCGGTCCCGCACTCGGTCTGGCGCAACCCCTGGCACTTCCTCGCCTTCGGTTTCGGCTCCGGCACCCTGCCCAAGGCGCCCGGCACCTGGGGCTCGCTGGTGGCCCTGCCGTTCATCCCGCTGTGGCAGATGCTGCCCGACTGGGGTTACTGGCTGATGCTCGGGCTGACCATGCTGTTCGGCTTCTGGCTGTGCGGCAAGGTCGCCGACGACCTGCGCGTGCACGACCACGAAGGCATCGTCTGGGACGAAATGGTCGGCATGTGGATCACCCTCTGGCTGGTGCCCGAAGGCTGGCAGTGGCTGCTGCTAGGCTTCGTGGTGTTCAGGGTCATGGACATCCTCAAGCCCTGGCCGATCCGCTGGATCGATCGCCACGTGCATGGCGGCGTCGGCATCATGCTCGACGACGTGCTGGCCGGCGTCTTCGCCTGGCTGGCCATGCAACTGATCATCTGGGGCGTCGGCCTGGCAGGCATCTGATCTGAAGGGAGACGGGACGATGCTCCGCAGGTTGCTCGGCATGCTGTCGCTACTGCTGGTTTCMCCCGTCTGGGCGGTGGACGGCCACCCGCCGGTGGCGGAGATCGTCATCGCCTCCGAGGTCTGGGCCGGCCACACCAATGCCGATGGCAGCGGCCTGGGCTGGGACATCCTGCGCAAGGTCTACGAGCCCGTGGGCGTTCGCCTGAAGATCCGCAGCGTCCCCTACACCCGCTCCGTGGGGCTGGTGCAGCGCCACGAGGCCGATGCCTGGATGGGCGCCTACCGCGACGAGATCGCCGGTGCCGTCTACCCCCGCTGGCACTACGACGCCGACCAGATCAGCGCCCTCGGCAAGGCCGGCGCGCCCGCCCCCAGCCTGCAGACCATCGGCCGCTACCGCCTGGTGTGGATCCGCGGCTACGACTACCAGCACCAGCTGCCAAACCTGAAGCACTTCGAAGAAATCCAGCGCCGGGGCGGTATCCTCTCCATGCTCGACCTGGACCATGCGGACTACTACATCGATGCCCGCACCGAGATCGACGACGTGCTCGCCCAGGCGGCCCATCCGGAGCGTTACCAGGTCACCTTCCTGACCCCGCTCCCGCTCTACGTCGGCTTCGCCGCCAACGAGCGCGGTCGCGAGTTCGCCGCCCTGTTCGACGAGCGCATGACGCGCCTGGTGCAGAGCGGCGAGCTGCGCCCGCTGTACGCCCGCTGGAAGCAGCCCTATCCCTTCGACCCACCGGAGAAGCCCCATGCGTCGCCTTGAGCTGTCCTGTCTCGGCCTGTTGCTGATGGCCTGTACCAGCGCCTGGGCCGAGCCCGTGGTGCAGGTGGTGGGGCTGTTCCCAAACGCGGCGGTGATCAGCGTCGACGGCCAGCGCAAGCTGGTGCGGGTCGGCCAGACCGGCCCCGGTGGCGTGCAGGTGGTCAGCGCCGACAGCAAGGGCGCGGTCCTGCGCATCGACGGTGTCGAGCGGCCCTACGCCCTCAGCCGCGAATACAACAGCGCCGCCCCGCCCCCGGGGAGCACCGACGCCGCCGCATCCGCCCCACGCAAGGCGCAGATGAGCATCGCCCGGGGCAACAACGGGCACTACATGGTGGCCGGCTCCATCAACGGCCACCCGGTGCAGTTCATGGTGGACACCGGCGCCACCAGCGTGGCGATGAACGAGAACCAGGCGCGCATGCTCGGCCTCGACTACCGCGTCGAGGGCAAGCCGATGACCGCCAGCACCGCCGGCGGCAACGTGCGTGCCTGGCGGGTGCGCTTCGACCGGGTCAAGGTCGGCCCGCTGGAAGTGCTCGGCGTCGAAGGCGCGGTGGTCGAGGGCGACGCCCCGGTGGACGTGCTGCTGGGCATGAGCTTCCTCAACCAGGTGCGCTGGCGCGAGGACCAGGGCGTGCTGCGCCTGGAGTCCAAGTTCTAGGGCGGCGAGCGGAGCCCACCGTCCAAGCCTTTCGATCCTTATCCCCAACTATTCAGTCTGACGGGCCGGCAGACGCTGCTGATACAATGCCGGCCTTTCGCAATCCCAGGAGAACCGTGGTGTCCGTCGTTTTCGTCGCCGCCTCCCAACTGCCCACGCCCTTTGGCCTGTTCACCATGCACGGCTTCCTCGACGAGGAAAGCGGCAAGGAACACGTCGCCCTGACCATGGGCGACATTGCCGACGGCCAGCCCGTGCTGGGGCGCCTGCACTCCGAGTGCCTGACCGGCGATGCCCTGTTCAGCCTGCGTTGCGACTGCGGCTTCCAGCTCGAGGCCGCCCTGCGTGCCATCGCCGAAGCCGGCCGTGGCGTGCTGCTGTACCTGCGCCAGGAAGGCCGTGGCATCGGCCTGTTGAACAAGATCCGCGCCTACGAGCTGCAGGACGGCGGTGCCGACACCGTCGAAGCCAACGAGCGCCTGGGCTTCGGCGCCGACCAGCGCGAGTACGCCTTCTGCCTGCCGATGCTCGAACACCTGGGCATCAGCAGCATCAAGCTGATGACCAACAACCCGCGCAAGGTGAAGGCCCTGGAAGGCTTCGGCATCCGCGTCGCCGAGCGCGTGCCGCTGCAGACCGGCCTCAACCCGCACAACCAGAAGTACCTGGCCACCAAGGCCGGCAAGCTCGGCCACATGCTGGGCAGCCTGCACCAGGGCGAAGTCGAGCTATGACCCGCAGCCAGGTCCGCCGCCTGCTGGCCCTCGAATGGTGGGCACACCTGGGCGCCGCCCTGGGCCCGCTGTTCCTGGTCAACCTGCTGTTCGGCTCCGGCGACCCGGTGTTCCCGGCCCTGGAAATGCCCCTGTTCGTCGCCGCGCTGATCTCCATGTTCATCAGCCTGCCGCTGTTCCGGGGCTACAAGCGCGCCCTGATCGCCACCGAAAAGGCACTGGACGGCGACCACGAGCGCGAAGCCTGGATCGAGCTGCGCCGGGTGCGCCGCGTCGCCCTGCTGGGCGCCGGCCTGCCCGCCTGGGTCGGTGCCGTCGCCGTGTTCGCCGGGCTCAATGCCGTGGCCCTGGTGCTGCTGGCCCTGAGCAGCGCCGTGGTGCTGTCGCTCTACCGCATTCCCCGCCAACTGGCCTGATGCACCGCCTGCTCGGCCTCCTGCTGCTGGGCCTGGTGCTGCCGGCGCTGGCCGATGACGGCGCACGGCGGGTGGTCAGCCTGGCCCCCTCCCTCAGCGAAATCATGCTCGAACTGCATGCCGAGGACCGCCTGGTGGGCGTCCTCGACGGCGGCGAGCGCCCGGCGGCCCTGGCCGCGCTACCCAGCGTCGGCCACTACGGCCAGGTGCAGCTTGAGCGCGTGGTGGCCCTGGCGCCCGACCTCATCCTGCTCTGGCCCGACAGCGTCGGCGCGCCCATGCAGCAGCGCCTGGAGCAGCTCGGCATCCCCTTGCTGGTGATCGAACCGCGTCGGCTGGACGAGCTGGCAGGCGTCTTCGAACAGATCGGCCCCCGGGTCGGCCACGGCGCCGAAGGCCAGGCCCTGGCCCGGCGCTTCCGCGACGGCCTGGCCGAGCTGCGCCAGCGCTACCACCGGGAGCCGCCGCTGCCGGTGTTCTACCAGGTCTGGGACCACCCGCTGTACACCCTGGGCGGTCGGCAGATCGTCAGCGACGCCCTGGCCCTGTGCGGCGCGCGCAACCTGTTCGCCGACCTCGACCTGCCCGCGCCCCAGGTCGGCATCGAGGCCGTATTGCAGCGCCAGCCCCGCGTCATCCTGGTCAGCGAGCCGGCCCAGGCCGCCGCCTGGCAGGCCTGGCCGCAACTGCCGGCGGTGGCCGCCGGCCAGGTCTGGGCAGTGCCCGACCGGGGCCTGGAACGCCCCAGCTTCCAGATGCTCGGGGCCACCCGCGCGCTGTGCGAACGCCTGGCCCAGGCGCGTTAACGCCTGCTTTTTGGAATCACGGCGAACAGTTGGGGGCAGCCGCCAGATCGGCGAGCGCCGATTGTTCAAGGTGGGGAAGGTGGCGAAGGAGGGGTCCGCCAGAGGTGAATCACCGGTCCGGCTGCGCCACCAGCGGCGCAGCCGAGTCCCGGGTTACAGCCCCGCGGCCTTCGAAGGGGCCTGCGGGTCCAGCAAGGCCAGGCGCTGGCGCACGGCGGCTTCGATGCCCGCCTCGTCCAGGCCGCACTCGGCCAGCATCTGCGCCGGCTTGGCGTGTTCCACGTAGTAGTCCGGCAGGCCCAGGTGCAGCACCGGCACCTGCAGGTTCTCGTGGGCGAGGAACTCGCTGACGGCAGCACCGGCGCCGCCCATCACGCTGTTCTCCTCGATGGTCACCAGCAGCCCATGGCTGCCGGCCAGTTCACGCAGCAGCGCCTCGTCCAGGGGTTTGACGAAGCGCATGTCCACCACCGTGGCGTCCAGGCGCTCGCCCACCTGCAGGGCTTCGGCCAGTTGCACGCCGAAGGCCAGCAGGGCGACGCCGCTGCCGCGACGACGAACCACCGCCTGGCCGATCGGCACCGGCGCCAGTTCCGGCTCGATGACCGCGTTGGGGCCGCTGCCACGGGGGTAGCGCACCGCCGCCGGGCCCTGGAAGTGGTAACCGGTGGTCAGCAGCAGGCGCAGTTCGTTCTCGTCGCTCGGGGTCATCACCAGCATGCCGGGGATGCAGCGCAGGTAGGACAGGTCGAAGCTGCCGGCGTGGGTCGGGCCGTCTTCGCCCACCAGGCCGGCGCGGTCGATGGCGAACAGTACGTCGAGGTTCTGCACCGCCACGTCGTGCACCAGCTGGTCATAGCCGCGCTGGAGGAAGGTGGAGTAGATCGCCACCACCGGCTTCACGCCATCGCAGGCCATGCCGGCCGCCAGGGTCACGGCGTGCTGCTCGGCGATGGCGACGTCGAAGTAGCGCTCCGGGAAGCGCTCGGCGAAGGCCACCAGGTCCGAGCCTTCCTTCATCGC
The DNA here is from genome assembly GCF_000931385.1 of Pseudomonas sp. FeS53a. Taxonomy (NCBI): domain Bacteria; kingdom Pseudomonadati; phylum Pseudomonadota; class Gammaproteobacteria; order Pseudomonadales; family Pseudomonadaceae; genus Pseudomonas; species Pseudomonas sp. FeS53a. Next base: position 54,353 of record NZ_JYFT01000014.1, on the reverse strand, counting down.
CGGGGTGATGCCCACCAGGCGCGGGTCCTGTGATGCCATGTCGCACAGCCACTGGCCGAATACGTTGGAGTACTTCGGCCCGGACGGCTTCTTCGGCGCTGCCGGGGCGTCCAGCGGCTCCAGCTTGGTGATGGCGTGGTAGCCGATGGGGTCGAGCTCGGCCGGGGCGAAGCCCTTGCCCTTCTTGGTCACCACGTGGAGGAATTGCGGGCCCTTGAGGTCGCGCATGTTGCGCAGGGTGGCCACCAGGGTGGGCAGGTCGTGGCCGTCGATGGGGCCGATGTAGTTCCAGCCCAGCTCCTCGAACAGCGTGCCGGGGACCAGCATGCCCTTGGCGTATTCCTCGGTGCGGCGGGCGATCTCCCAGGCGCCGGGCAGGCGCGAGAGCACCTTCTTGCTGCCCTCGCGCATGCTCGCGTAGGTGCGGCTGGAGAGGATCTTGGCCAGGTAGTTGGACAGCCCGCCGACGTTGTGGGAGATCGACATGTCGTTGTCGTTGAGGATCACCAGCATGTCGGCCTGCACGTCCGAGGCATGGTTCAGCGCCTCGAAGGCCATGCCGGCGGTGAGCGCGCCGTCGCCGATCACGGCGATGGACTTGCGCCCCGAGCCCTGCATGCGGGCGGCGATGGCCATGCCCAGGGCCGCGCTGATGGAGGTGCTGGAGTGGCCGACGCCGAAGGTGTCGTACTCGCTCTCCGAGCGGCGCGGGAAGGCGGCGATGCCGTCCTTCTGGCGCAGCGTGCCCATGCGCTCGCGGCGACCGGTGAGGATCTTGTGGGGGTAGGCCTGGTGGCCCACGTCCCAGACCAGCCGGTCGTCGGGCGTGTCGTAGACGTAGTGCAGGGCGATGGTCAGTTCGACCACCCCCAGCCCCGCGCCGAAATGCCCGCCGGTCCGGCCGACGGTATAGAGCAGGTACTGGCGCAGTTCGTCGGCCAGGGTTTCCAGCTCGGCCTCGCCCAGCCGACGCAGCGCGTCCGGCGTCTCCGCGCGGTCGAGCAGGGGCGTGAGCGGGCGCTCGCGGGGAATCTCATGGAACGTCGTGGGCATCAGGCTAATCGTTATGGGTGCAAAAAGATGCGGCAGTTTACCTGATGCCGCTTTGCCTGCCCAAGACATGGCGTCGGATGCCCGGGCGGCCCGGCAGCGTCACCCACCACAGGCCCTCGATTCGATACCGGGACACAGCCTTGTAGGGCGGGCTTCAGCCCACCAGCGGCAGACAGCGAGGGCTGAAGCCCACCCCTACAGCGCTGACAAACGGCGCTACTGCGCAGGAGCGAGCTCTGCTCGCGAAGGCGGCCTACCAGGTATCCACGAACGACCGCCTGCCGCCTTCCTGTGCGGAAGAGGGCGCGGTGGCGTTGAGGCCGCGCAGGAGCCAGGCGCGGGTCTGCTCCGGGTCGATGACGGCGTCGATCTCCAGGAAGCTGGCCATGTTGATCGCCTTGCCGTTCTGGTAGGCCTTGTCGACCATCTTGCGGAACAGCCGCTCGCGCTCCCCGGCATCCTCCACGGCGGCCAGCTCCTTGGCGTAGCCCAGGCGCACCGCGCCCTCCAGCCCCATGGCGCCGAACTCGCCGCTGGGCCAGGCGACGGTGAACAGCGGCGAATGGAAGCTGCCGGCCGCCATGGCCTGGGCACCCAGGCCGTAGCCCTTGCGCAGCACCACGGTGAACACCGGCACCTCCAGCGCGGCGGCGGCGACGAACATGCGCGAGACGTGGCGCACCGTGGCCTGCTTCTCCGACTCCGGGCCGACCATGAAGCCGGGGGTGTCGCACAGCGACAGCAGCGGCAGGCCGAAGGCGTTGCACAGCTGCATGAAGCGCGCGGCCTTGTCGCCGGCCTGGGCGTCGATGGCGCCGCCGAGGTGGGCGGGGTTGTTGGCGATCAGCCCGAAGGGGCGCCCCTCGATGCGGATGAAGGCGGTGATCAGCCCCGGCGCGAAGGCGCGGCGCAGTTCCAGCACCGAGTCCGCGTCGGCCAGGGTCTCGATCAGCGCGCGGATGTCGTAGACCCGCAGGCGGTTCTCCGGGATGGCGTGGCGTAGCGCACGCTGGTCGGCGCAGCGCCAGTCCGCCAGGCGGCCCTGGAAGTAGGACAGGTAGCGCTTGGCGGCGGCCACCGCTTCGGCCTCGTCCTCCACCAGGATGTCGATCACCCCGTTGGGCGCCTGCACGGCGGCCGGGCCGACCTCCTCGGCAGTGTAGCGACCCAGGCCGCCGCCCTCGATCATCGCAGGGCCGGCCATGCCGATGCTGGCGTTGCGGGTGGCGATGATCACGTCGCAACAGCCCAGCAGGGCCGCGTTGCCGGCGAAGCAGCGGCCGGAGACGACGCCCACCAGCGGCACCTGGCCGGATAGCCGGGCCATGGCGACGAAGGTGTGGCAGTCCAGCCCGGCGACGCCGACGAAGTCCGAGTCCCCCGGCCGACCGCCGCCGCCCTCGGCGAACAGCACCAGGGGCAGGCGCCACTGTTCGGCGAGGCCGAGCATGCGATCGGTCTTCTTGTGGTTCATCACCCCCTGGGTGCCGGCGAACACCGTGTAGTCGTAGGCGATGGTCATGCAACGGGCGGCCTCGGCGCCGAAGGCGTCGGCGTTGACCGTGCCGATGCCGGCCACCAGGCCGTCGGCCGGGCTCTGCTCGATCAGCTCCTCCAGGCTGCGGCGCCGGCGCTGGGCGGCCAGGGCGAGGGCGCCGTATTCGATGAAGCTGCCGGCGTCGAGCAGGTCGTCGAGGTTCTCGCGGGTGGTGCGCTGGCCGGTCTTGCGGCGCTTGGCCACCGCCTGCGGGCGGCGTTCGTCGCGGGTGATGGCGTGGCGTTCGAGCACTTCCGCGAGGTCGGCGCGGATGTGCGCCAGGTCCAGGCTTTCCTCGCTGGCCACCGCCTCGCCGTCCACCTCTGCAGGCTCCAGGTAGAGCAGCGGCGCGCCTTCGAACAGGCTGTCGCCGGGCTGCACCGCCAGGGCGCGGACGCGGCCGCTGTGGCTGGCCTTGACCACGAACTCCATCTTCATCGCCTCCAGCACCGCCACCGGCTGGCCCAGGGCCACGCTGTCGCCTTCGGCCACGTCCAGGCTCACCAGCACCCCCTGGCTGGGGGCGAGCAGCGGCAGGCAGCCGGGTGGGGCGTCGATGCCGCCGGCCTGTTCGACCTGTGGGGCGGCGCTGCTGACGAACAGGTGCGGGTGGGCGCTGGGCTGGGGCGCCAGCAGCTCGGGCAGGTGGCGTTCGAGGAAGCGGGTGTCCACCGGCGCCGCCAGTTCGGGGCGGCGCAGCAGGTTCTGCAGCAGGTGCAGGTTGTTCGCCACGCCCTCCAGGCGGAATTCGCAGAGGGCGCGATAGGCCCGGCGCCGGGCGGCGGGCAGGTCGTCGGCCTGGACGATCAGCTTGGCCAGCAGCGCGTCGTAGCGCGGGTTGGTGGTGCAGCCGGCGTAGCCGTGGCCGTCCACCCGCAGGCCCGGGCCGCTGGGCGGCTCGTAGGCGCTGATGGTGCCGCCCGCGGGGCGTGTGCTGCCGTCGGCGAGTTGGGTCTCCAGGTTCACCCGCAGCTGCACGGCGACCCCGCGCGGGGCCACCGGCTCGTCCAGGCCGAGGTCCTCCAGGCGGGCGCCGGCCGCCAGGTGCAGCTGGGCCTGGACCAGGTCGACGCCGGTGATGGCCTCGGTGATGGTGTGCTCCACCTGGATGCGCGGGTTGGCCTCCATGAACACGAAGTCGCCCCGGGCCGGGTCCACCAGGAACTCGAAGGTGCCCAGGCCCCGGTAGCCCGTTTCGCCGGCCAGGCGCAGGGCGGCGTCGAGCATCCCCTGGCGCATGGCCGGGGCGAGGTCGACGGCGGGGGCGATCTCCACCAGCTTCTGCTGGCGCCGTTGCAGGCTGCAGTCACGCTCCCACAGGTGGCTGACGCGCTCGCCGTCACCCAGCACCTGCACCTCGATGTGCCGGGCGCCTTCGATCAGCCGTTCGACGTAGAGGTCGTCACGGCCGAAGGCGGCGCGGGCCTCGGACTGGCAGCGGGCGTAGGCCTCGTCCAGCTCCTCCGCCCGGTGCACCGGGCGCATGCCACGCCCGCCGCCGCCGGCCAGGGCCTTGAGCATCAGCGGGCCGTGGCTGGCGAGGAAGGCGCGGGCCTCCTCCAGCGAGGTGGGGCGGTTGGTGCCGGCGGCCAGGGGCACGCCGCAGCGCTCGGCCAGGGCGCGGGCGCGGGCCTTGTCGCCGAACAGCTCGAGGGCCTCGGGCGCCGGGCCGACGAAGCGGATGCCGACGGTCTCGCACTGGCGCGCCAGCTCGGCGTTCTCGCTGAGAAAACCGTAGCCGGGGTGCAGGGCGTCGCAGCCCTCGCGGCGGGCGATGGCCACCAGCTGGGCGATGTCCAGGTAGGCCGCCGGGCCCTGGCCGGCGAGGGCCACGGCGCGGTCGGCCTTGCGGGTGTGCAGGGCCGCGTGGTCGTCCTCGGCGTGGACGGCGACGCTGTCGATGCCCAGCTCGGCGGCGGCGCGGGCGATGCGGATGGCGATCTCGCCACGGTTGGCGATCAGCAGGCGTGCGAAGGGTCGGTTCACAGCAAGGCTTCCAGTTCGTTCTTCTTGATCTTCCCGGTGGCGGTCATCGGCATCGCCGGCAGCAGCCGCACCTCCGGTACTTTGTAGACGGCCATGGCGTCCTGGCACCAGGCGACCAGGCTTTCCGGCGTCTCCTCGGCGCCCGGCTTGAGCACGATGAAGGCCACCGGCTGCTGCCCGCGCTGCTCGTGAGGGCGGCCCAGCACGGCGCTGGCCAGCACGGCCGGGTGCTGGCCGAGCAGCGCCTCCAGCTCGCTGGGGAACACGCTCATGCCGTTGACCTTGAGCATCTCCTTGCGCCGGCCCAGGTAGCGGATGAAGCCGCGCTCATCGATCACCCCCAGGTCGCCGGTGTGCAGCCAGCCGTCGCGCAGCACCTCGGCGCTGGCCTCCGGGCGTTGCCAGTAGCCCTTGAGCAGCGAGGGCGAGCGCAGGCATAGCTCGCCTTCACGGCCCAGGGGCAGCAGGGCGCCGCTGTCGAAATCGCAGACCTTGAACTCGGTGCCCGGCACCGGCAGGCCGACGAAGGTGGGCGCCTGGCTGAGGTCGAAGTCGCCGTCCTGCAGGCCGTAGGTGAAGGTGTCGCAGGTGTGGGTCTCGGTCATGCCGAAGGCGAATTCGTAGAGGGTGCAGCCGGTGAGCTGGCGCCAGCGCGCGCGGTAGTCGCGGGTGAGTTTCTTGACGAAGGAGATAGCACCGACCCGGCGCAGGCTGGCGAAGTCGAATTCGCCGACGCGGGGGTGGTCCAGCACCTCGGCGGCGCTGTCCACCAGCAGGCCGCAGTGGCTGACGCGGTAGTGCTGCACGGCGGCCATGAAGGCTTCCGCATCCCAGCGGGCCAGCAGCACCAGAGCGCAGCCGGCGTAGACCGGGAACAGCAGGCCGGCGTTCTCCCCGGCGATCCAGAACTCGGGGAGGAAGTTGAGCATCACCGACTGCGGGTCCAGCCCGAGGGCCACTGGCACGAAGCTGGCGCAGGTGTAGAGCATGTCGCCGTGGGTGTGGATGCAGCCCTTGGGCAGGCCGGTGGTGCCGCCGGTGTAGTTCAGCGCGGCGGCGTCCTCCAGGCGCGGCTGGTGGCTGGGCGTCGGCGTCTGGCAGGCGGCCAGGGCGGGGTAGAAGTCCAGGCAGTCCTCGGCGCTGGCCTTGGGCGCCAGCAGCAGGTCGGGCAGCGGCAGGCTGGGCGTGGCCGGGCGCAGTTCGCCGAGGCTGGTGGCGATCAGCAGGCGCACCGGGGTTTCAGCTTGCACCGCGCGCACCACCGGCAGCAGCTGGTCGAAGCACAGCAGCACGGCGGCGCCGCTGTCGTTGAGCTGGTAGGCCAGCTCCAGCCCCTTGGACAGCGGGCTGACCGGCGCATAGAGCGCGCCGCACTTGAGGATGCCCCAGAAGGCGATGTGCAGCTGCGGGCAGTTGGGCAGGAACACCGCGACCCGGTCCCCCGGCACCACGCCGCGCTCCACCAGCAGGGCGGCGAAGCGGTCGCTCAGGCGGTCCAGCTCCGCCCAGTCCAGGCGGTGGCCATAGAAGTGCACGGCGGCGGCCTCGGGCTGGCGCCGCGCCCATTCGCGCAGGTACTCGGTGAGCGGGCGTTCCCCCAGCGGGTACTGGGGCGTACGGGGCAGGCCCTGGGGCCAGGCGAGCTTGCGGCGCTCGGCGAGCGCCTGCAGGTAGGCGTGTTCGTTCATGGGGCCTCGCTAGGGTTTGTTCTTGTGGTGCGGGGTCCGGGCATCCTAGGCAGCCCCCAGGGACGTGGGAACTGATGGTTGTTCATTCACGATCATGAATCTGCTGCATGGTTGGTGGAGGTGGCGCTAGGGTGCCGTGCATGACCGGTGCAGAGGGGCGGGCACCCTCCGTGAGCGTGGAGGCGCAACCATGAATAAGGAACATGAATGGCCAGCCCTTGGCCGTGTTGATCTGAACCTGTTCCGCGTCTTCGACGTGATCCACCGCGAACGCAACCTGACCCGCGCGGCGGCGGTGCTGCACCTCAGCCAGTCGGCCATCAGCCACGCCCTGGCGCGCCTGCGCGAGCAACTGGGGGACCCGCTGTTCGTCCGCGAGGGGCGCGGCGTGGCCCCCACCCCGGTGGCCCTGCGCCTGGCCCCGGTGGTGAGCGAGGCCCTGGCGCTGCTGCAGGGCGGGGTGGACCGGCTGCAGCAGTTCGACCCGACGCGGGACTCGCGCACCTTCATCCTCAACATGCCCGAGCAGCTGGAGCCGTTGCTGCTGCCGCCCATCGTCGCCGCCCTGCGCCCGCACCTGCCACGGGTCGGCGTGCGCAGCACCAGCGTGCGCTGGGGCGAATTGAAACTGGAGATGGCCGCCGGGCACATCGACCTGGCCGTGGAGGTGGCACGCCCGGCGGATGCCGAGCTGCGCCAGTGCCAGTTGCTGCGGGAGCCGCTGCGGGTGCTGGCCGGCCCGGCCTTCGTCGGCGAACTGGACGCCGAGCGCTACCTGGCGGCGCGGCACATCGCCGTCACCTCGCGGCGGCGCAGCATCTCGGTGGAGGACCTGGCCCTGGACAGCCTCGGCCTCTCGCGCCACGTGGTGCAGCGTTGCCAGCACTACCTCACCGCCGCACAACTGGCCGCCGGCAGCGACGGGCTGCTGACCGTGGCCGCGGCCTACTGCCCGATGCTGACGCGCATCGCACCGCTGCGGGAACTGCCGATGCCGCTGCCCCTGCCGCCGGTGACGCTGAACCTGTACTGGCACGAACAGGCGGCCGGCGAGCCGGGCAACCGCTGGCTGCGCGAGCGCTTGCTGGCCCAGCTCGGCGAGGGGCTTGCCGCTCCGCAGGTCCTCGCGTATCAGTAGGCGCCTTCCTCCGGAAAGGACTCGCCATGAACGAGCTGCTGCACAGCCTGGACTGGGTGCTGCCCCTGCGCAGCGACGCACTGACGCCGCTGATGCGCTTCTTCACCCTGCTGGGCTACGAGAAGTTCATCCTCTTCTTCCTGCCGCTGGGCTACTGGGCCTGGCAGCGCACGGTGTTCTTCCGCCTGCTGGTGCTGGTGGCGGTGACCGCGCTGCTCAACGCCTGGCTCAAGGACTACTGGCAGGACCCGCGCCCGGACATCGCCCTGCGCATGGACCACGAGGTGGGCGAGAGCTTCGGCCTGCCCAGTGGTCACGCGCAGCTGTCGGTGGTGCTGTGGTTCTGGCTGGCGCTGGAAGTGCGCCGCCTGTGGTTCTGGGGCCTGGCCTGCGTGCTGGTGGCGGGCATCCTGTTCAGCCGCCTGTACCTGGGCGCCCACGACATCGAGGACCTGCTCGGCGGCAGCGCCCTGGGCCTGGCGACCCTCGGCCTGTTCGCCCTGGCCAGGCGCTGGCGCTTCTGGCGCGAGGGCCCGGCGCTGGCCCACCTGGCGCTGGTGGTGGCGGTGTCGGCGGCCTTCGCGCTCACCTGGCGCGGCGAGCCGCCGAGCTATGTACCGCTGCTGGCGGGATTGATGCTGGTGGTGATCATCGGCTACCGGCGCGTGGGGTTCAGCGTGGCGGTGCCGCTGTGGCGACGGATGACGGCGGCGGTGCTCGGCGCGCTGGCCTTCATCGGCCTGCAGTGGGGGTTGAAGCACACGGGGCTGGCACTGCACTTGGAGGGCCCGGCCTGGCAGGCCTTCCGTGGCCTGGCCATCGGCACCTTCGTCGCGGTGCTGGCGCCCTGGGTGCTGGTGCGCCTGGGCTTGTTGGCCCCTGCGCCGGCACGGGACGAGGCGCCGGTCGACGCCTTGCCCCGCGCCGCCTGAGCCCTCAGGCGCTGCGTTCCACCCGCAGCGGGTAGGCCGAGCGCTCGCTCTCGCCCTTTTCCGGCAGCACCGCCAGGATCGACGCGGCCTTCGCCTCCAGGCGGTACCAGAGCCCGCGCGGGACCACATAGAGCGAGCCCGCCGGCAGGGGCTCGCGCACCAGCCCGATCACCGCCAGCAGGCTGATCTCCATTTCACCTTCCAGCACCTGCAGCAGCGCATCGCCCTCGGGGTGGCGCTGCCACGGGCCTTCGCCGTCCAGGTGGCCCAGCTGCACCGTGGCCGGGCCCGGCTGGAAGGGCGCGACCGGCTGCAGCTCGGCACAGGCCGGCGCGAAGGGGTGGGGTTTGGGGATGCCGTCGAGTACGGCCTGGATGGGGATCGCTTTCATGGGGGCCTCCCGGTGCGTGGGTCCGGGGACGTTAGCAGCCCGGGTGCCTCGGACGTTTCTGAAAGACCTGTACGGCCAGGCGATGCCATGCCCTCCACCGCCTGGCCGTCAGGGCATTTCAAGCACCCGTCAGAACAACGCCAGGCTGTAGGTGAGGAAGACCCGGTTCTGGTCGACGTCGGTGCTCGCCTGGCTGCGCAGGCTGGCGTTGCGCCAGGTGATGCCCAGGCCCTTGGCCGGTCCGGCCTGCACCACGTAGGCCAGGGTGAAGTCCCGTTCCCACTCGTGCAGGTGCCCGCGTTCGGAGCGGATGCCGCTGCCCTTGAGGTAGGCGACGTTGCTGGTCAGCCCCGGCAGCCCCCAGGTGCCGAAGTCCAGCCCGTACTGGGCCAGCCAGGTGCGTTCGCCGGCGCGGGCGAAGCTGTTCAGCTGGCGGTCGGTGATCAGGTAGACGTCGCTGCCGTTGCCCTGGTTGGGCTGGATGAAGTGGCTGTCGCCGCTCAGGCGCTGGTAGCCGGCGCCGAGGGTGTGGGCGCCGAGGCTCCAGCTGAACAGGGCGCTCCAGGCACGGTTGTCCACCCGGCCCCGATGGGCGCCGCTCTCGCCGTTGCCGGGGCCGTAGTAGCCGGCGGCGGTGTAGCCCTCGGCGCGGCCGCTGCGGCTGGCGTTGCGGCCCGTGGCGCGGGTGTCGAAGTGGCGCAGGTCGGTCTTCAGCGTGCCCAGGGGCAGCGCCTGCTCGTGGTTGAGGCCGACGAAGTGCTGGCGATAGAAGTCCTCCAGCTGGCCCAGGTAGTACTGCACCTGCAGTTGCTCGCTGACCTGGTAATCCAGGCCGAGGAAGTCGAAGGCGTCGCTGTGGCGGGCCGGCGCGGCGCTGACGGCGTTGCCGGGCTTGCGCGGGCTGTTGGCGCCGTTGATGGAGAGGTCGTCGCGGTGGCTCTGGGCGCGCCCCTTGGCCTGGCGCAGGCGACCGGCCAGCAGGGTGAGGTCGTCGAACTCGCGCACCGTCAGCTGGGCACCTTCGAAGGTCTGCGGCAGCAGGCGCCCGTCGTTGGCCTTGATCACCGGCAGGCGCGGGATCAGGGTGCCGACCCGCGCCTCGCTGGCGCCGACCCGCAGCTTGGCGGTGAGCCCGAGGCTGCTGAATTCGTCGCGGGCGCGGCCATTGTGCTCCAGGGGAAACAGCGCGCTGGGGGTACGGGCCTGGTCGGCCTTGCCGGCGCGGCCACCGCCGTCCAGGCGAAGGCCGAGCAGGCCGATGGCGTCGAGGCCGACGCCCACCGTGCCTTCGGTGTAGCCGGACTGGTAGTCCAGGCGCAGGCCCTGGCCCCATTCCTCGGTCTGGCCGGCGTGGCCGTCGCGGTTGTCCTGGTTGAAGTAGAAGTTGCGCAGCGACAGGGTGGCGTGGCTGTCGTCGAGGAAGCCGCCCGCCTCGGCCAGGCCCAGAGCGAGGGCCAGCGACAGGGCGAGGGGAAGGCGGAAATGGATGGCGGTCATGGCGTGTCCTCCTTGTGACCTCGGGCGGTTCAGGCCTGGTGCAGGCGTTCCAGGGCCTGGCGGTGCAACTGGGGATCGCCGGCGGCCAGTACGCTGCTGCCGGAGCCAAGGCCGAGCGGGCGGCCCTGCCAGTCGCTGATCACCCCGCCGGCCCCTTCGATGACCGGCACCAGGGCGCAGTAGTCCACCGGCGCCATGCCGCCGCCGTCGGCCACCAGGTCGATGCGCCCCCGGGCGAGGTTGGCGTAGGCGCTGCAGGCGGCGCCGTAGAGGCGCCAGCGGGTGGCGTCACGCAGCCGGGCGAAGGCTGCCAGGTGGGTGTCCGGCAGGCTTTCCGGGTTGCTGCTGGCCAGCAGCGCGCGGGCCAGCTCGGCGCAGGGGCGGGTGCGCACCGGCTGGCCGTTGAGCCGGGTGGGCTGGCCTTCCACGCCGACCCAGCGCAGGCCGGCGATGGGCAGGTCGACCACCCCCAGCACCGGGCGCCCGTCGCGGCACAGGGCGATCAGCGTGCCGTACACCGGGACCCCGGCGATGAAGGCCTTGGTGCCGTCGATGGGGTCGAGCACCCAGCTGTATTCGGCGTCGCGCTGGTGGTCGGGGTATTCCTCGCCCACCACGCCGAAGCTGGGCGTGTGGCGGGCGATGGCCTCGCGCAGTTCGTGCTCGATGGCGCGGTCGATGACGGTGACGGGGCTGGCGTCGTCCTTGTCCTCGAAAGGCTGGCCGTCCTCCAGGGCGGTCTGCCAGTGGGCCTGCAGGCGGGCGCGGGCGAGGTCGGCCAGGTGTTCGGCGGTGGCGCGGTGGTGGTGGGCGGTCATGTCCGGCTCCGTGTCAGAGGGCTTTGTCGAGGCCTTTCCAGGCGCTGAGGAAGGCGTCGCGGCCGGCGATGGCGGCCTGCTCGTCGGTGGGGAAGACGGCGATGTCCTTCAGCTCCGGCAGCTCGACATGGGCGCTGACCTCGATGTCGCTGCGGCTCGGCCGGCGGTAGGCCTGCTCCAGCAGGGCGATCTGGGTGTCGCGGCTCAGCAGCAGGTCGTAGAGGCGCTTGCCGGCCTCGGGGTTGGGGCCGTTCTTCACCAGCACCAGGGCCTCTTCGGTGACGAAGGTGCCGTCGGCCGGATAGACCAGGCGGATCTCCCGCTGGCCGCCGGCGACATAGGCGTAGGCGTTGCCCTCGAAGGTCAGGCCGACGGCGTATTCGCCCTGGGCCACCTGGTTGAGCACGGCGCTGGAGTTGCGCGAGACCACCAGGTTGGCGGCCAGGCGGCGGAAGTCGTCCTCGCCCAGCAGTTGGCGCAGGCCCCAGAGCGCGGTGTAGGCGGTGGAGGTGGCGGTGGGGTCGCCGACGATGATCCGCCCCTTCCAGGCCGGGTCCAGCAGGTCGCGCCACCGGGTGGGCTCCTTGAGGCCGCCGAGCTGCTTGCGGTTCACCATCATCACCACCACCTGGATGTTGGCGGTGCTCCACAGCTGCTGCGGGTGCTGGTGGGCCTCGGGGATGGCCTGGGCCTGGGGCGAGCGGTAGGGCGCGTAGAGCGCGGTGAAGGCGCCCAGGGTGTTGGGCTGGGAACTCCAGAACACGTCGGCCCGAGCCGCCTGGCCCTCGGCCTCGATGCGCTTGAGCAGGGCGGCGCTGGAGCCGTTGACCACGCCGATCTTCAGGCCCGGGTCGAGGCGCTGGCCGCTGTCCAGCAGGGCCTGCACCGCCGAGTCGTTGTTGGTGGTGTAGAGCACCGCCTGCTCGCGGGCGATGGCGGGTTGCAGCAGGTTGAGGGCGAGGGCGGCCAGCAGGGCGGGCAGCCGGTGCTTCCAGGTGGCGTTCATGGCGAGTCCTTCCTTGCGGTTCAGAAGACCTTGATGCGGAACACCCGGGTGGCGATGACCACCGGGACGAGGGTGAGCAGGACCAGCACCAGCCCGTAGGCCGCCGCCTGGCCCTGGAGGCCGGTTTCCACCAGGCGGAAGACCTGGATGGTGATGGTCTCGCGGCCGGCCGAGTACACCACCAGCGAGGCGCTCAGCTCGGCGACGATGGTGGTCCAGGTGAGCACTGCCGCGGCGGCGACGGCGGGCGCCATCAGCGGCAGCACCACCTTGAAGAAGGAGCGCAGCGGCGGCACGCCGAGGCTGATGGAGGCCTCCTCGATGGAGTCGGGGATGTTGTAGAGGGTGGCCGAGGCGCTGCGCACGCCGAAGGGGAAGCGGCGGATGACGAAGGCGACGACTATGATCGCCGCCGTGCCGCTGAGGGCCAGCGGGCCGCTGTTGAAGGTCATCACCAGGCCGATGCCGAGCACCGTGCCGGACATGGCCAGGGGCAGCATGGCGAGGTAGTCGATGGCCGGGGTGAGCAGGTTCTTCTTCTTGATCACCAGGTAGCTGATGACCACGCTCAGCAGGATGCCCACCAGGGTCGCCAGGGCGCCGTAGGCCAGGGTGTTGAGGATGGGTTCCGGGCTGCGCAGCAGGACCCGCTCCAGGTTCTCCAGGGAGAACTGGCCCCAGTGCATCACCGGCCCCCGCGAGCGGGTGAAGGCGCTGGCCAGCACCGTCAGCAGCGGCAGCGAGGAGAGCAGGATGAACAGCGCCGTGGCCGCGCCCAGCAGCGCGCCGCGTACCCCACGCAGGCGCTTAGCCGGGGCGCTGCGGCCCTGGACGATCTCGTAGCGCTTGCGCCCCACCAGCCAGCGCTGGAGGAACAGCACCCCGGCGACGATGGCGATGGACAGGGTGGCCAGGGCGCTCTGCAGGCCGGCGTTGGTGCCCATCTCGGAGACGAAGCTGAGGTAGGTAAGCACCGAGAGCAGCTGCACCTTGCCGCCCAGCAGGGTGGCGATGGCGAAGTTGCCCACCACCAGGGTGTACACCAGCAGCCCGGAGGCCAGCACGGCGGGTAGCACCACCGGCAGCATCACCTGCAGGCGCGCCTTGGCCGGCGGCACGCCGAGGCTCTGGGCGGCTTCTTCCAGCTGGGCGTCGAAGCCGCGGATGGCGGCCAGGGTGCCGAGGTAGATGTAGGTGTAGTAGACCAGGCTCATCACCAGCACCAGGCCGGGCCAGCCGTAGAAGCTGGGCAGGGCGAGGCCGAGGTGGTCCTCCAGGGCGCGGGTGAGCAGGCCGTTGTTGCCGAGGATCATCAGCCAGGTCTGGCTGACGATCACCTCCGGAACCACCAGGGTGCACACCGGCAGCACCGCCACCAGCGCCTTGCCAGGGAAGTCGAAGCGCGCGGTGACGTAGGCCAGGGAGACCCCGAGCACGCTGGCGCAGCCCGTCACCAGGGCGCCCAGCAGCAAGGTGTTGCCGAGGGCACGCAGGTAGCGCGGCTCGTCCAGCAACTGGGCCCAGCCACTGCCGCCGGCACCGGCCACGCTGCCGTGCAGCAGGTTGGCCAGGGGCCAGAGCAGGAACACCAGCAGCAGCCCCAGGGCGAACAGGGCGAGGAGCAACCAGGGAGAGGGCAGGCGCCGGTTCATTGGGCCACCACCCGGAGCTGTGCGGGGTCGAACTCCAGGCTCACCGGCTGGCCTTCGTGGAAGCCGTCGCCGTCGGTGCCGAAGCGGTCGACGCTGAGCTGCTGGGCGTCCGCCAGTTCGATGCGGTAGCTGGTGCGGTTGCCTAGGTACTGCTTGCGCCGCACCTGACCGGCCAGGCAGTTGCCGAGGCTCTGCCCGGCGGGGCGCAGGCGGATGCTTTCCGGCCGTGCCACCAGGTGCACCTCGGGCTCGGGCAGCGTCGTCTCGGCCCGGGCCTGCAGCGGTTGGCCGGCCACCAGCACGCGGATACCGTCGTCGCCGGCCTGTTCCAGCACCCGTGCGGCCAGCAGGTTGGCCGAGCCGATGAAGTCGGCGGCGTAGGTGCTGGCGGGGGACTGGTAGATGGCCTGGGGGCTGCCCAGCTGCTCGATGCGGCCCTTGCGCATCAGGGCGATGCAGTCGGAGAGCGCCAGGGCCTCTTCCTGGTCGTGGGTGACGAAGACGGTGGTGATGCCGATCTCCCGCTGCAGGTCGGCGATGGCGGCGCGGATCTGCAGGCGCAGCTGGGCGTCGAGGTTGGACAGCGGCTCGTCCATCAGCAGCACCTCGGGTTCGATGGCCAGGGCGCGGGCCAGGGCCACCCGCTGCCGCTGGCCGCCGGAGAGGGCAGCGGGGTAGCGCTCGGCGAAGCCGCTCATGCCGACCCGCTCCAGGTACTCGCCCACCTTGCGGCGCAGGGTCGCCGCGTCGGTCCGGCGGGCGCGCAGGCCGTAGGCGACGTTGTCGAACACGGTCTTGTCGGGGAACAGGGCGTAGTCCTGGAAGACCATGCCGATGCCCCGGCGGTGGGCGGGAACCTGGGTCATGTCGACGTCGCCGAAGACCAGGCGCCCGCCGCTGGGGCGGATGAAGCCGGCGATCACCCGCAGCAGGGTGGTCTTGCCGCAGCCGCTGGGGCCGAGCAGGGTGAAGAAGCTGCCGTCGGGGATGTGCAGGTCGAGGCCGTCGATGACCTTGATCCCGCTGCCGTAGCTGACGTCCAGCTGGCTGATGCTGATGGATGACATCGCATTTCTCCGTTCGCGTGTTTGTTCTTGTTGGCGCGGGGGCGGTGCCTGGGCGGGCCGCCCCGGGGTGTCGTTGCACCCCGTGGATGGGCCTACTGTGAACGGGGCGCGGGCGGGTGGCTTGATCGATTCGCCCGGTTGCGGTGCGCGGTTCGGCACAGCCGGGCGACCGGCCTCAGGCGCGGCAGCGCTCGCGGTACTGGCTCGGGGAGAGCCCGGTGAGGGCCTTGAACTGGCGGCTGAAGGCGCTGTGGTCGGCATAGCCGCAGCGGTAGGCGATCTCGGTGATGGGCAGCTCGCCGGCCAGCAGCTGGGTGGCGGCGCCCAGGCGCGCCTTGTGGATCATCTGCCTGGGGCTGAGCTGGAAGATGCGCTTGCACAGGCGGCCGAGCTGGGAGGCGGAGAGCCCGGCGATGGCGGTGAGTTCATCGAGGCTGATGGGCTCGGCGAAGTGCTCGCGGATGTGGGCGTCCACCGCCGCCAGGCGCTGGAAGGCCGGGTGGCTGGACTGCGGCGCCTGCAGGTCGTAGGAGATGCCGGCCATGCCGATGACCCGCTGCGCCGGGTCGCGCAGGGGCAGCTTGTGGGTCAGGCACCAGCCGGGCTTGCGGCCGGGGTAGAGGTGCAGTTCCAGCTGGTCGCTGAGCTGGTCGCCGGCTTCCAGCACCTGGCGGTCCTGCTCGGTGTAGAGGTGGCCGAAGCGGCGCGGGAACACGTCCTCGGCGGTGCGCCCCAGCAGCGGCGCCTTGTCCCTGAAGCCGCAGCGCTGGGCGAGGGTCTGGTTGACCAGCACGTAGCGGGCGTCCAGGTCCTTGACGAAGAACACCACGTCCGGCATCGCGTCCAGCAGCGGCGCGACCTGCTCCAGGCAGCGCAGCAGGCTGGGCAGGTCCGGGGCGTGTGAAAGGCATTCGAGCTGCATCGTGCATACGCCGGAGGCTGGCTGTCGGGAGGGTTCGGCCCGTCGGCCGCCGGTCCCGGGCGGCCTTGGGCAGTGAACCTAGCCCGGCCCGTTCGACGGACGCCAGAGGCCGGGCGCCCCGGGGAGGGGCGCGCAATTGCGTATTCACGAGGGGGAAGGTGGCCGCTGGTCCGGCCGGCATTTCCTGCCGAGGGGCCAGGCCCCGCACCCGGGGTGCGGGGCTGTCGATCAGCTGCGGCGTTCGACGATGTAGCGGGCCAGGGCGCGCAGCGGCTCGGCGGCCTCGCCCAGGGGGCGCAGGGCGTGCAGGGCCTGGTCGCGCAGCTCCAGGGCGTAGTCCTTGGCGGCGTCGAGGCCGAGCAGGGCGGGGTAGGTGGGCTTGTCGGCAGCCTGGTCCTTGCCCTGGGTCTTGCCGAGGGTGGCGGTGTCGCTTTCCACGTCGAGGATGTCGTCCTGCACCTGGAAGGCCAGGCCCACGGCGCGGGCATAGACCTGCAGGGCACGCAGCAGGGTGTCGTCGGCGCGGCCGCTGGCCAGGGCGCCGAGGCGCACGCTGGCTTCGATGAGGGCGCCGGTCTTGTGCCGGTGCATGGTCTCCAGGGCGGCCTGGTCGAGGCGGATGCCCACGGAGCCGAGGTCGATGGCCTGGCCGCCGACCATGCCGGCGGGGCCGGAGGCCCGGGCCAGGGCGGTGATCATGGCCAGGCGGGTGTCGCCGTCCTGCGGGTTGCGGCGGCGGTCGGCCAGCACTTCGAAGGCCAGCGCCTGCAGGCCGTCGCCGGCGAGGATGGCGCAGGCTTCGTCGAAGGCCTTGTGGGTGGTGGGCTTGCCCCGGCGCAGGTCGTCGTCGTCCATGGCCGGCAGGTCGTCATGCACCAGGGAGTAGGCGTGGATCAGCTCCACCGCGCAGGCGGCGCCGTCGGCCTGGTCGAGGTTGCCGCCGAGGGCTTCGCAGGCGGCGTAGACCAGCAGCGGGCGGACGCGCTTGCCGCCGTTGGTGACGCTGTAGCGCATGGCCTGGTAGAGGCGGTCCAGCTCGTTGGAGGGGGCGTCGAAGAGGGTTTCCAGGGCGGCGTCGACGCGCGCCTGGCAGCGGGCCTGGTAGGCGGCGATCATGCCGGCTCGTCCGCGTCGAAGGGGGCTTCCTCCAGCTCGCCGTCGCGCTCCAGCAGCATCTGCACCTTCTGTTCGGCCTGGCTCAGGGCGCCCTGGCATTCCCGGGTCAGGCGGATGCCCTGCTCGAAGGCGCTCAGCGAGTCTTCGAGCGAGAGTTCGCCGCTTTCCAGGCGTTCGACCAGCGCTTGCAGGTCGGCGAGTGACTGTTCGAAGTCGGGGGTGGCTTTCTTGCGGGCCATGGAGGGGTCTCGGGGGATTTCAGAACGGGCGGACACTAGCAGAGGCGCGGCCTTGCGGGCAATCGACGGTGGTCGTAGCGGGGTGGGTTCGGTGGCCGCGCAGGGCGATGGGTGCTCCCGGAAGCGGTGGATCGATGGAGCGCGATCCACCCTACGGGGCGCCGGGTTTCAGGGGTTGAGGAAGTAGTAGGCGGTCATCCCGGTGCCGACGGCGATGACCCAGGCGCGCAGCCAGGCGGTGGGCAGGCGTTTGGCCAGGGCGCCGCCGGCGTAGCCGCCTGCGCTGGCGGCGGCCAGCAGGACGGCCAGTTCGGCCCAGCTGACCCGGCCGGCGAGGACGAAGGTGACCACGGCGGTGCTGTAGATGGTGCTGGAGAGCAGGTTCTTCAGGGCGTTGGCGCGCAACAGGGGGTGCCCTTCGATGGAGAAGGCCGCCAGTTGCAGGATGCCCATGCCGGCGCCGAAGTAGCCGCCGTAGATGGCCACCAGGGTGTGGGCCAGGCCGCCGCCGAGGCCGTGGGGCGGCAGGCTGTCGGCGCTGCGGTGGCGGTTGACCCAGCGGCTCAGCCAGGGGCTGGCGGCGAACAGCAGGGTGGCGGCGGCCAGCAGCCAGGGGATGAGCCGGCGGAACACCGCATCGCCGCCGGCCAGCAGGAGCAGCCCACCGGCCACGCCCCCCAGCACCGAGAGCAGCACCAGGGGGATCACGTAGTGCCCGAGCGGGCGTAACTGCTCGCGGGCGGCCCAGCTGGCGGCCAGGCTGGCGGGCCAGAGGGCGATGGCGTTGGTGGCATTGGCGGTGACCGGCGGCAGGCCGGTGGCCATGAGGGCGGGGAAGGAGAAGAAGGTGCCGCCCCCGGCCAGGGCGTTCATGCCGCCGGCGGCGAAACCGGCGAGCAGCAGGAGGAAGCAGTCGGCAAGCGTCATGGAGCCCCGCAAAAAGGCGCGAGCTTACGCACCTGGGCGGCCTGGGGCAAAGCGCAAGGTCACTCGGCGAGGCAGGCGTCGGACTGCTTGGTGTAGGTGACGGCGCGGGTCTGCCCGTGGGTGTCGAGGTAGGTCATGGTCGCTTCCACCAGTTGGCAGGTGAGCGGGTGGGGCTCCTCGATGCTGAGCACCTTGGCGACGTCCAGGTCCATGCCGTAGGTGTACGGCACGGGCTTCGGCGGTGCGGCGAGGGCACTGGTGGCGAGGCCGGCGAGCAGGGCGCCGATAAGGAAGGTGGGTTGGGTGCGCATGGCGTTCTCCAGGCTGTGGAACAGGCCACTATGAGAACCCGCGCGCCGCTGCGGAAAAAGCCGTGGGCGGAGGAAGGGCTTTTCCGCAGGGCGTAACAATCGCGGCGGTCAGAGGCGGATCTGCTCCTGCTGGCGTTCGGCTTCGATCTGGTCGAAGCAGGCGCGCATGGCTTCCACCAGGCGCGGTTCGAAGTGACGTCCGGATTGCTCGAGGATGTGGGCCTGGGCGCGCTCCAGGTCCCAGGCCTGCTTGTAGGGGCGTGGGGAGCGCAGGGCATCGTAGACGTCGCAGACGGCGACGATCCGTGCCGCCAGGGGGATGTCTTCCCCGGCCAGCCCGCGCGGGTAGCCGCTGCCGTCCCACTTCTCGTGGTGGCCGTAGGCGATCTCGGCGGCCATGTCGATCAGCAGCGTGCCGCGCTCCTCGTGGAGGATGCCGTAGCCGATGTCGGGGTGTTTCATCATGGTCCGGCGCTCTTCGTCGGTGAGGGGGCCGGGTTTGCGCAGGATGTGGTCGGGGATGCCGATCTTGCCCAGGTCGTGCATGGGGGCGGCGAGGCGGATGGTTTCGCACCAGGTTTCCGACATGCCGATCGTGCGGGCCAGCAGGGCGGCGGAGCGGCCGATGCGCAGGATGTGCTCGCCGGTCTCGTCGTCGCGGTAGCTGGCGGCCCGGCTGAGCCCGCGTATGGCGGCGCGGTAGCTTTCGTTCAGTTGCTCGGTGCGCTCGCGCACCTCCTGTTCGAGGTGATCGTTGAGGTGCTGGAGGCACTCGGTGGCCCGGGCCAGGTGCAGGCAGTTGCGGATGCGCAGCAGCAGCTCGGGCAGGTCCAGGGGCTTGGTGACGTAGTCGTTGGCCCCCAGTTCCAGGCCACGGCGGCGGTTCTCCGGGTCGTTGAGGGCGGTGAGGATGATCACCGGGGTCCGTGCCCGGTCGCGGTTGGCCAGGGCCTCGAGGATGGCGAAACCGTCGGGCTGGGGCATGTCCAGGTCCAGCAGGAGCAGGTCCCAGGATTCGCGCTGCAGCCAGTTCAGCGCCTCCGCGGAGTCGGAAAAGCACACGACGTTGCGCAGCTTGAAGGCCTTCAGGCTGCACTCCAGCAACTTCAGGTTGTGGGCCACATCGTCGACGATGACGACCCGTGCATCGGAGGGGATCTCGGAAAACATCAGGTTGCTCCACGGCCCTTCGAATCGGGGCTTCGCCTGCTGATCATCCCGCCGGCTCGCAGGGCGGTCAGGTAGACCTTGGTCGCGCCCGGGCCAGCGGTACAGAAGGTATAGGCGGAAAATTCGCGGTTATCCCGTCACCGCTTCGCGTTGAAGGAACTGATTGGTGGCTTTTTGATGGCAAATGCCGCGTATTTGCAGCGACAGGCCGCGCACCCCGGCCGCCGTTGGGCGGGCCGGGGCGTAGGAGGTTTCCGACGAATGGCGCGGCTGCTAGAGGCGGAACGAGGACACCACCCGGTTGAGGTCGACGGCCAGGCGCGACAGGTCCTGGCTGGAGGCGCTGGTTTGCTGGGCGCCGGCGGCGGTCTGGACGGAGAGCTCGCGGATATTGACCAGGCTGCGGTCCACCTCGCGGGCCACGGCGGCCTGCTCTTCGGCGGCGCTGGCGATCATCACGTTCTGCTCGTTGATGGCGGCGATGGTGCGGGAGATTTCCTGCAGGCTCTGGTTGGCGCGCTCGGCCAGCTGGGCAGTGTCGCGGGCCAGTTCGGAGCTGTCCTGCATGGTCTGTACGGAGCTGGTGGCTTCCTGTTGCAGGCGACCGACCATCTGCTCGATCTCCAGGGTGGATTCCTGGGTGCGCTGGGCCAGCAGGCGCACCTCGTCGGCCACCACGGCGAAGCCGCGGCCCTGCTCTCCGGCACGGGCGGCCTCGATGGCGGCGTTGAGGGCCAGCAGGTTGGTCTGCTCGGCGATGGAGCGGATCACGTCCAGCACCTTGCCCACCTCCTGCATCTGCCGGGCCAGGCTGCCAACCCGTTCGGCGCTGGTGTTCACTTCGTTGGCCAGGGCGCTGATGGCCTGGACGGTGTCGGTCATCTGCCGGCTGCCTTCATGGGCGGCGGTGTCGGCCTGGCGCGAGGCGTCGAGGGTGATGGAGGCGTTGTGGGCGACGCCGTCCACGGCGGCGCTCATTTCGTTGCAGGCGGTGGCGGCCTGTTCGATCTCGTGGTTCTGCTGTTGCAGACCGCGGGTGGAGTCCTCGGTCACTGCATGCAGCTCCTCGGAGGCCGAGGCGAGCTGGGCGGAGGAGTCGGTGATGTGGCTGATGGTGCGGCGCAGGCTGTCCTGCATGGCGCGCAGGGCTTCCATCAGTTGGGTGGCTTCGTCGCGGCCCTCGATGGGGATCGGCCGGGTCAGGTCGCCGGCGGCCACGGTCTGGGCGACGCCCACCGCCTGGGCCAGCGGGCGCACCACGCTGCGCGAGAGCACCACCGCCAGCACGATGGCCAGTCCCAGGGCGCCGCCGAGGATCACCAGCACCAGGAATTTAGCCTCGTGGTAAGCCGCGCCGCTGGCATCGGCGGCACTGGTGGCGCCCTTCTTGTTGAGTTCGACCAGCGCCTGCAACGCCTCGGTCATCTCCCCGCCGTGCTGGTTGAGTACCACGTTCACCAGTTGCAGGGCCTGGTCCTTCTGCCCGGCGTCGAGCATGTCGAAGATCTTGCCCTGGGTTTCCTGGTAGGCCTGGCGTGCAGTGGCGAAGCGCTCGTAGGTGGCCTTTTCCTCCGGGCTGGAGATCAGCGGGCGGTAGGTGTCTTCCTTGCCCGCCAGCCTGGTGCGCTCGTCCATGACGCGCTGGCGGGTCTGCGGGTTGTAGTCGATGTAGGCCCGCAGGGTGGCGTTGCGCATCTGCATGGCGCTCATGCCCACGTCTTCCAGGGCGATGATGCTGGGCAGCCAGTTGGTCTGGACTTCCTCGGATCTTGAATCCATGTGCCCCATCTGCCACAGCGAGCCGGCTCCCACCGCCAGCAGCAGGAGGACGAGAGCGGCGAAACCGGCGCCGATCCGGGTGGAAACGCGGTAACTGCGAATGGACATGATTCGACTCCCC
Organism: Pseudomonas sp. FeS53a; assembly: GCF_000931385.1. Classification (NCBI taxonomy): domain Bacteria; kingdom Pseudomonadati; phylum Pseudomonadota; class Gammaproteobacteria; order Pseudomonadales; family Pseudomonadaceae; genus Pseudomonas; species Pseudomonas sp. FeS53a. The sequence goes on along the minus strand of NZ_JYFT01000014.1, from coordinate 33,003 downwards.
GTCGGTGGACTACTGGGCTATCGGCGGTTGCTCTACTCACTTAAGCCGAGGTTTCCCGGTCTGGCGAATCCGCAGGGCACGGTTGGCTGCGTTTCGTCGCCATACCCGGTTGGGTATGGCGTGTGGAAAGGCCCGTGATGTGGAGGTGGCGTCCGCCGAACGGCGTACGCAGGGTGCTGGTTGCCGAGCCTGGGCGGCGCTAACATCGGCCCCACGCCCGCCGCTTCGGTGGCCGTGATACCCCCGCCAGCCCTGATGGACACCCACCGTGAGCCGAAAGCGAGACACCACGCCCCAGGAAGCCATGCTCAACCGCCTTGCCCGTGTCGAGGGGCAGGTCCGTGGCCTGCAGGCGATGATCCGCCGGGGCGAGGAATGCGAAACCATCGCGGTGCAGTTCAGCGCCGCCCGCAAGGCACTCGACAAGGCCTACCAGGAGATGCTGGCCTGCCTGCTGGAGGAGGCTTTCGCCGAATCCGGCCAGGATGCCGAGGCCACCCTGGCGCGGGTCCGCGCCATTTTCACCAAGTACACCTGACGCCCTTTCAACGCAGGCCCAGGCGCCGGTCCAGGGACCAGGCGCCAGCGCCACGTCCCACCAGCACCAGCAGCAGGGCCGCCCACGACAGGTGGGTGGACCAGGCGTCCGGGTAGACGAACACCTGGATCACCAGGGTCATGACCAGCAGGGCCAGGGCCGACAGGCGCGTGGCCAAGCCCAGCACCAGCAGCAGCGGGAACAGGTGCTCGGCGTAGGTGGCCAGGTGCGCTGCCAGCTCCGGCGGCAGCAGCGGCAGGGCATATTCGCTGCGGAACAGCTCGTAGGTGCCGGGGGTGATGTTCAGCAGCCCCTCTACTTTGGTGCGGCCGGAGAGGAAGAAGACCGAGGCGATCCCCACGCGCACCAGCAGATAGAGGAGGGCATCCGGCAGCAGGCGTTGCAGGCCGTCGGCCAGGCGGTTCCAGCGTGACGGTCGGGCGGGGAGGGTGATGGCCATGGGGGCTCCGTTTCAATCGAGGAGGGAGAAGGTGCCGAGGGCCATCAGCCGGCCCAGCAGTTCGGTGAAGTCCAGCGCGGGTTCGCGGGCCAGGGCCTGGGCGGCGGCTTCGCCCAGGGGGAGGCCGGCGGCGCAGGCGTCGAGGAAGGTGCAGCCGCCGGGGCCCAGCACTTTGCTGTGTACGCCTTCGGGCGAGGCCACCAGCAGCACGCCTTCGCCGTGCCACGGCAGGGGTTCGGGCAGCGGCAGGCCTTCGCGGCTGCAGTGCCAGAGGGTGTGGATTGGCTGCTCGTCGAACCAGCGCCAGCGTGCGCCGGCCCGGGGGCGCAGGCACAGGGCATCGAGCGCTGCCGGGTCGTGGCCGGCCAGCCCGGCCAGGGTCAATGCCGGTTCCAGCGGTGCGGTGAAGGCCTCCAGCCAGAGCCATTCCAGGCGCGCCACCGTGGACAGGTAGGGCAGCTCGCGGGTGGCCGGCAGGCTGTCGAGGAAGTCGGCGAAGCCGGCGCCGTAGTGCACCAGACGCGCGTCCTGCGGGGGATGCTGCTCGGCGAAGTGGGCGGCGGCGGCGCGCATCCAGGCTTCGCCGACCAGGCGCTGGACGGCGGGGAAGTTGTCGCACAGGGCATCCACGCAGCCCTTGATCACGGTGTTGCGGTAGACGGCGAACGCCGGCTGGGCGCTGAGCGCTTCCAGGCCGGGGTGGGGGCGCTGGTAGAGCGCGTCAACGAAGGCGTCCTGGAACTCGGCGAGCTTCATGCGGCCTCCCGCGCACGTTGCAGCTGGGCCTGGGCGCGTGCCCGTTCGGTCAGCAGTTCGGCGAAGGCCGGGAGGTTGTCGTCCCGCTCGATCAGCGTCGGGCGCGGGCCGATGCGTTGCATCAGGTGGGCGTGCAGGGCCCACACGGCGTCGTCGATCGGGGCGTCGTGGCTGTCGATCAGCAACGGGCCGTTGGCGTCCTCGCTGTAGCCGGCCAGGTGCAGTTCCACCACGGCCTCGGCGGGGAAGCGGTCCAGGTAGGCGAGCGGGTCGAAGCCCAGGTTGTGAGCGCTGACGTGGACGTTGTTCAGGTCCAGCAGCAGGCCGCAGCCGGTGCGCCGGCTCAGCTCGGCGAGGAAGTCGATCTCGTCGAAGGCGTGGCCGTCCAGGCGCAGGTAGTGGCTGGGGTTTTCCACGGCAATGGGGCGGCCCAGGGCGTCCTGGGTGCGCTGGATGTTGTCGGCGATGCGCGTGAGCGCTTCAAGGGTACGGGGGAAGGGCAGCAGGTCGGGGTGGTACTGGCCGCGCCAGGCGGACCAGGCCAGGTGCTCGGACACCAGCACCGGCCGTACCCGGTCGGCCAGTTCGCGCAGGCGCTCCAGGTGCGCCGGATCCGGCGGGGCATCGGCTGCCAGGGACAGCGACACCCCGTGCAGCGATAGCGGGTGGCGTTCGGCCACCCGCTCCAGCCAGGCCAGGCGTGGCCCGCCGACCATGTAGTTCTCCGGGTGCACCTCGTACCAGAGCCCCTCGGCCTCGTAGGCCAGGGCCTCGGCGAAGTGCGCTGGCTTCAGGCCCAGGCCGGCGCCCAGGCGGTGGGTGACGGACATGGTCGGCGCTCCACTCAGCCTTTGATCGGGGTCAGCGAGCCCATGCCGTGAGGCGTCTTGATCGAGGTGCAGGTGCCGGCGGGAACGTTCTTCCAGGCGTCGCCCTGGTAGTCCTTCTTCGAGCTACCGGCGCAGCTGGTGCCGGCACCGGCCTTGCAGTCGTTCTGGCCGGCCATGGCCACGCCGTAGCATTTCTCCATGGCCCCGGCGGGCTTGGCGCTCATGTCGTCGGCGAAGGCGGCACCGGCGAGGGAGGCCAGGGCGAGGGCGGCGGTGGTGAGGGCGATGGTTTTCATGGAATCTCTCCGAAAGGTGGGATGGCCGCGACGCTGCGTCGCCGGCTCGTGAGAGAGTTCGTCGGCCTTGCGGAAACGGTTACAGGGGGTTCGAAATTTTTTTGCACGCCTGCCAACACCGCACCGGCTGGGCCCTGGAGCGCCTGCGGGCGTGCGCATGCGCGGGTGTGGAGATTTGCCCTGGCGCCTCCTAACGTATTAAAAACCGCCGCCACGACGGACCCTTGCCTGCCGTTCGTCGCCCCGAGCCACTTTTCCCGACCCCCGGTGTAACCCGACCCGCCCATGTCACGAACTGACCCTCAGGCCACCCTGGACCAGCGCGAAGCCGAGCTTCAGGGCTTGCTGCTGCGCGGCATGGCCGGTGATGCGGCGGCCTACCGGGGCTTTCTCACGGCACTGGGCGGTTATCTGCGGGGCTTTCTCCGCCATCGCCTGGCCAGCCGCCCGACCGATGTGGAGGACCTGCTGCAGGAGGTGCTGCTGGCGGTGCACAACGCCCGCCACACCTACCGCGCCGACCAGCCGCTGACGGCCTGGGTCTACGCCATCGCCCGCTACAAGCTGGCGGACCATTTCCGTGGGTTCGCCCGCCGCGAGGCCCTGCAGGACCCGCTGGAGGACAGCGAGCAGACGCTGCTGGCCGTGGAGGATGGGGAGCCCGCCGAGGCACGGCGGGACCTGGGGCGGCTGCTCGGGCAACTGCCCGACCGGCAGCGCCTGCCCATCGTCCACGTCAAGCTGGACGGCCTGTCGGTGGAGGAGACGGCGCGCCTTACCGGGCAGTCCAGCTCCGCCGTGAAGGTGAACATCCACCGGGGCCTGAAGGCCCTGGCGGCCCTGATTCGAGGAACGCAGAACGATGAAGACCGATGACCTGATCAGCCTCCTGGCCACCGCTGACCCGGGCGTCGACACCGGCGCCCTGGCGCGGCGCACCGGCCTGGCCCTGCTGGGCGGGGCCCTCGGTGCACTGCTGCTGATGGCCAGCCTGTACGGCGTACGCCCGGACCTGGCGCAAGTGGCCGGCACCCCGCTGTTCTGGGCCAAGCTGGCCTTGCCGGGCAGCCTGGCGCTGCTGGCGTTGTGGCTGTGCAGCCGCCTGGCGCGGCCGGGGGTGAAGGGCGGGGTGGCCTGGGGCCTGCTGGCCCTGCCGGTGGCGCTGGTATGGGTCGGTGGCGCCGTGGCGCTGGCCGGCGTGCCCGCCGAGGCCCGGCCCGAGCTGGTGCTGGGCCGCACCTGGCGCACCTGCGCACTGAACATCGGCCTGCTGGCGGTGCCCACCCTGGCGGCCATCACCTGGGCCTTGCGGGGCCTGGCGCCGGTGCGCCTGGGCCAGGCCGGCGCGGCCGCCGGCCTGCTGGCAGGCGCTACGTCGGCGCTGGCCTACAGCCTGCACTGCCCGGAGATGGACGTGCCGTTCTGGGGTGTCTGGTACCTGCTGGGCATGCTGTTGCCCACCGTGCTGGGGGCCGWGCTCGGCCCCCGTCTGTTGCGCTGGTAGGGCGCCTCCGGGGAAGAGGCGCCCGCCAGGGGCTCAGCCCCGCGCAGCGGCTGCGCGGGCCCGCGCGGCGTGCAGCTTCTTGTAGCTGTCGATCAGGCGCTGGTGGCGGTCCAGCCCTTCCAGTTTCAGGCTGGTGGGGGTCAGGCCGTGGAAGCGCACGCTGCCGTCCAGGGAGCCCAGCACCGCATCCATGCGCTCGTTGCCGAACATGCGGCGGAAGTTGGTCTCGTAGTCGGCCATGTCCAGGTCGTCGTCCAGGGTCACTTCCAGCGCCGCGTTCAGGGCCTGGTAGAACAGGCCGCGGTCGACGGTGTTGTCGTTGTACTGGAGGAAGGCTTCCACCAGCTCCTTGGCGTCTTCGAATTTCTTCAGCGCCAGGTGGATCAGCAGCTTCAGCTCCAGCACGGTCAGCTGGCCCCACACGGTGTTGTCGTCGAACTCGATGCCGATCAGCGTGGTGATGTCGGTGTAGTCGTCGACCTCGGTGTTCTCCAGGTTGCGCAGCAGCGATTTCAGCTCGCGGTCGCCCAGGCGGTGCAGGTTGAGGATGTCGGCGCGGAACAGCAGGGCCTTGTTGGTGTTGTCCCAGACCAGGTCCTCCACCGGGTAGATCTCCGAGTAGCCGGGCACGAGGATGCGGCAGGCGTTGGCGCCGAGGTCGTCGTAGACCGCCATGTACACCTCCTTGCCCATGTCTTCGAGGATGCCGAACAGGGTGGCGGCCTCCTCGGCGTTGCTGTCCTCGCCCTGGCTGGAGAAGTCCCACTCGACGAATTCGAAGTCGGCCTTGGCGCTGAAGAAGCGCCAGGACACCACGCCGCTGGAGTCGATGAAGTGCTCGACGAAGTTGTTCGGCTCGGTCAGCGCGTGGCTTTCGAAGGTCGGCTGCGGCAGGTCGTTGAGGCCCTCGAAGCTGCGCCCCTGGAGCAGCTCGGTGAGGCTGCGCTCCAGCGCCACTTCGAAGCGGGGGTGGGCGCCGAAGGAGGCGAACACGCCGCCGGTGCGCGGGTTCATCAGGGTCACGCACATCACCGGGAATTCACCGCCCAGGGAGGCGTCCTTGACCAGCACGGGGAAGCCCTGCTCCTCCAGGCCCTGGATGCCGGCGAGGATGCCGGGGTACTTGGCCAGCACGGCTTGGGGCACGTCCGGCAGGGCCAGCTCGCCTTCGAGGATCTCGCGCTTGACCGCCCGCTCGAAGATCTCCGACAGGCACTGCACCTGGGCTTCGGCCAGGGTGTTGCCGGCGCTCATGCCGTTGCTGAGGTAGAGGTTCTCGATCAGGTTGGACGGGAAGTACACCGTCTCGCCATCGGACTGGCGCACGAAGGGCAGGGAGCAGATGCCGCGCGCGGTGTTGCCGGAGTTGGTGTCGTACAGGTGCGAGCCGCGCAGCTCGCCGTCGGGGTTGTAGATCGCCAGGCAGTGCTCGTCGAGGATCTCGGCCGGCAGGGCGTCCTTCGGGCCGGGCTTGAACCAGCGCTCGTTCGGGTAGTGGACGAAGTCGGCGTTGGCGATGTCCTCGCCCCAGAACTGGTCGTTGTAGAAGAAGTTGCAGTTCAGTCGCTCGATGAACTCGCCCAGGGCCGAGGCCAGGGCGCTTTCCTTGGTCGAGCCCTTGCCGTTGGTGAAGCACATCGGCGAGCTGGCGTCGCGGATGTGCAGCGACCAGACGTTGGGCACGATGTTGCGCCAGGAGGCGATCTCGATCTTCATGCCCAGCCCGGCGAGCAGGCCGGAGAGGTTGGCGATGGTCTCTTCCAGCGGCAGGTCCTTGCCGGGGATGCAGGTGCGCTGGCCGCTACTGGTGGGGATCAGCAGCGCCTGGGCGTCGGCGTCGAGGTTCTCCACCTCTTCGATGATGAACTCGGGGCCCTGCTGCACCACCTTCTTCACCGTGCAGCGGTCGATGGAGCGGAGGATGCCCAGGCGGTCCTTCTCAGAGATGTCGGCCGGCAGCTCCACCTGGATCTTGAAGATCTGCGCGTAGCGGTTCTCCGGGTCGACGATGTTGTTCTGCGACAGGCGGATGTTGTCGGTGGGGATGTCGCGGGTCTGGCAGTACAGCTTGACGAAGTACGCCGCGCACAGGGCCGAGGAGGCCAGGAAGTAGTCGAAAGGCCCCGGCGCCGAGCCGTCGCCCTTGTAGCGGATCGGCTGGTCGGCGATCACCGTGAAGTCGTCGAACTTGGCTTCGAGGCGGAGGTTGTCGAGAAAATTGACCTTGATTTCCATGCAGGGGCACCAGCGTAAGAAAGGGTGGAACGGTGAAGGGGGCGACTCCGGGGCGCCCGTCGGTCATCCGCATGGCCCTGGCCAGGGCGTGCAGGCAGACACTCGGGGGACGTGACGGGAGCGAGGAGGGCGGGCGCGCCAGGGACCGGTCCGCTGACCGGTAGCCGATGCCGCAGTGGGTTCGCCGGCGGGAAGGATAGGGGAATTGGCCGCCAGTGCCCAGGCGTGGCTGCCCGGTAGGCACGCGGCAGGCCGCTGCGGCGACGGCCGGTGGCTGGCAAGGGGCACCTGGCGGCGAAGCAGCGGCGATGAATTGGGGCGGTGAAAATCCTTCACTCGTCGGGGCTTTGCCATCAACATGTCGGCCCTGCGAACGCGTGAGGGTCTCTCCATGAAGAAGCTGTTGATCATCGGCATCGGTGCCGGCAACCCCGAATACATCACCATCCAGGCCATCAACGCGCTCAACCAGGCTGACGTCTTCTTCATCCTGGACAAGGGCATCAGCAAGGAAAAACTCATCCACCTGCGCCGGGAAATCTGCGAGCGCTACATCAAGGACCGCGACTACCGCTTCGTCGAGGCGGGCAGCCCGGAGCGCGAACGCGGCGGCGACTACGGCGTGGCGGTCAAGGACCTGAACCTGGCCAAGCAGCAGGTGTTCGAGCGCCTGATCGGCGACCTCGGCGAGGACGAATGCGGGGCCTTCCTGGTCTGGGGCGATCCGGCCCTGTACGACAGCACCATCCGCATCCTCGAGGCCATCCTGCGGGACGGCCGGCATGCCTTCGAGTACGAGGTCATCCCCGGCATCAGCAGCGTCCAGGCGCTGGCCGCGCGCCACAAGGTGCCGCTGAACCGCATCGGCGGAACCATCGAGATCACCACCGGGCGGCGCCTGGCCGAGGGCTTCCCGGCGCATGCCGACAGCGTGGTGGTGATGCTCGATGCCGAGGACACCTACCGGCGCCTGAACGCGCCGGACCTCGACATCTACTGGGGGGCCTACGTCGGCACGCCGGACGAGATACTGGTGGCCGGCAAGCTCAAGGACGTGGCCGAGGACATCGCCCGGGTACGCCAGGCGGCGCGTGAGGCCAACGGCTGGATCATGGACACCTACCTGCTGCGGCGCGGGGGCGAAGGCGACGCGTGACGCCCCGCTCGCGCGGCCCTACACGTACTGCGCGGCGGCGTAGCCGGAGGCCCAGGCCCACTGGAAGTTGAAGCCGCCCAGGTGGCCGCTGACGTCCAGCACCTCGCCGACGAAGTAGAGCCCGGGGGACTTCAGCGATTCCAGGGTCTTGGATGACACCTCGCGGGTGTCCACCCCACCCAGGGTGACCTCCGCCGTGCGGTAGCCCTCGGTGCCCGCCGGCACCAGTTGCCAGTTGCCCAGGCGCTCGGCGATGGCCTTCAGCTCGCCGGGGCTGTATTGCTTCATCGGTTTGGAAGTGAACCACTGCTCGGCCAGCAGCCCGGCCATCTTCTTGGTGAACAGCTCGGCCAGCAGCGTCTTCAACTCGCTGTTGGGCCGCTCGCGCTGCTGCTCGGCCAGCCAGGTCGGCAGGTCGAGGGCGGGCAGCAGGTCGATGCTGACGACATCACCGGGCTGCCAGTAGGAGGAGATCTGCAGGATCGCCGGCCCGCTGAGCCCGCGGTGGGTGAAGAGGATGTTCTCGACGAAGCTCTGCCCGTTGCAGCTGACCCGGCAGTCTTCCACCGAGGTGCCGGACAGGGCCTCGCACAGGGCCTTCAACTGCGGATCGGTGATGGTGAACGGCACCAGCCCGGCGCGGGTGGGCAGCACCGTATGGCCGAACTGGCGGGCCACCTGGTAACCGAAGCCGGTGGCGCCCAGGGTGGGGATGGACAGCCCGCCGGTGGCGATGACCAGGGATTCGCACTGGGCGGGGCCCTGGCTGGTCTCCAGGCGGTAGCCCCCTTCGTGGTGGCTGATCTCGCTGACCGAGGTGTTCAGGCGCAGGTCCACGCCCGCCTGCTCGCACTCCTCCAGCAGCAGGCCGAGGATGTCGCTGGACTTGTGGTCGCAGAACAGCTGGCCGAGCTTTTTCTCGTGGTAGGGCACGCCGTGCTTGGCCACCAGGGCGATGAAGTCCCATTGGGTGAAGCGTGCCAGGGCGGACTTGCAGAAGTGCGGGTTGTGGGAGAGGAAGTTCGCCGGCTCGCAATACAGGTTGGTGAAATTGCAGCGGCCGCCCCCGGACATGAGGATCTTCTTCCCGGCCTTGTTGGCGTGGTCCAGCAGCAGTACGCGGCGTCCGCGCGCGGCGGCGCTCATGGCGCACATCAGCCCGGCGGCACCGGCGCCAATGATGATGACCTGGGGGGATAGCACGGTGAGGACCTCGTGAGCGTGGCGTCTGGCGGCGGAAAGCGGCGCATCTTACCCGATCCACAAGGGGGGCCGCGTCCGGGTCGTCCGATGGGCGTTTGGGGCGTCGGTGCTCCCTAAGGCTGCCGAGTGCCCCCGTCGCGCTGATGAGGCGGGTCGGGCAGCGCAGTCCCGGAATGCGGGCAATAAAAAAGCCGGCTTGTGGCCGGCTTTCCTTGAGAGGTCGGGGCTTACTTCTGGTAAGCCGCAACCGCTTTAGTGATTTCTGCGCGGGCGGCGTCGGCGTTGCCCCAGCCTTCAACCTTCACCCACTTGCCTTTCTCGAGGTCCTTGTAGTTCTCGAAGAAGTGCTTGATCTGCTCCAGCAGCAGGGCCGGCAGGTCGGTGTATTCCTTCACGTCCACGTACAGCTGGGACAGCTTGTCGTGGGGAACGGCGAGCAGCTTGGCGTCGCCGCCGGCTTCGTCGGTCATGTGCAGGACGCCGACCGGACGGGCGCGGATGACGGAGCCCGGCGCGACCGGGTAGGGGGTCACGACCAGCACGTCCAGCGGGTCGCCGTCGTCAGCCAGGGTGTTGGGGATGTAGCCGTAGTTGGCCGGGTAGAACATCGGGGTGGCCATGAAGCGGTCGACGAACAGGCAATCGCTGTCCTTGTCGATTTCGTATTTGATCGGCGCATGGTTGGCCGGGATTTCGATCGCGACGTAGATGTCGTTCGGCAGGTCTTTACCAGCCGGGATCTTGCTGTAGCTCATGGTCGACTCCCTGGAATGGGCCAAAAAAAGTGGGCGGATTATATGCACATTCAGGGGGCGTTGCTACGCCGCCGTGCTCATCCGTTGGTCGTGTCCCGGTAGGCCGGATCCTCGGCCTGGAGGCGGGCCAGTCGGGCGCCCGGATCCTGCCGGTAGAACAGCCGCAATTGCGCGTAGACCCCGGGGTAGGCGGCCTGCAGCAGGTCGGGGGCGGTGAAGAAGTATTCGCTGGTGACGGCGAAGAACTCCGCCGGGTCTTCGGCGGCGTAGGGGTCGATGGGCAGCTCGGCGTTCTCGTCCTTGTCCAGGCGGGCGTTGAGTTCGTCGTAGACGCTCTGCATCGCATCGGCCCAGTCCGACTGGCGCATGTCGCGGTGCAGTGGCGGCAGGCCGTTGGCGTCGCCGTTGAGCATGTCCAGCTTGTGGGCCAGTTCGTGGATCACCAGGTTGTAGCCTTCCCAGCCGCCGCTGGCCTGGATGCCAGGCCAGGCCAGGACCACCGGCCCCTGATGCCAGGCTTCGCCACTGCGCTCGTCGTCCCATTCGTGGACCACGCCGGCGCTGTCGCGGTGTCGCTGGGGGCTGACGAAGTCGTCGGGGTAGATCACCAGCTCGTGGAAGCCCTGGTACCAGCCCAATTCCTCCAGGTGCAGCAGCGGCAGCTGGGCCTGGGCCGCCAGCAGCAGGCGTTCGCGGGCGTCGAGCTGCAGGTCGCCCAGCAGGCTCAGGTGCTTCTCGGCGAGGAACAGCACGCTGCGCTCCCGCAGCCGGGCGTCTTCCTCCGCGTCCAGGCCATCGAGGATCGGCAGCGCCTGGCGCACCTCGGCCCAGAGAGCGTCGTCCACCGGGTGGCGGGCCAGGATGCGGCGGCGCCGCCAGTCGCGGAAGAAGCCCATGGGGTGGCGGTCAGTTGTGCGGGGCGTCGCCGGCTTCGGCCGGGCGCAGGCGACGGTGCAGGAAGCCGATGATCATCGGCAGCAGCGACAGCAGGATGATGCCGATCACCAGCAGCGAGAGGTTCTGCTTGATGAAGGGCACGTTGCCGAAGAAGTAGCCCAGGGTCACCAGGCCGCCGACCCAGAGGATGCTGCCGGCGACGCTGAAGGCCACGAAGCGGCCGTAGGGCATGCGCCCGACGCCGGCGACGAAGGGCGCGAAGGTGCGCACGATGGGCAGGAAGCGCGCCAGGGTCACGGTCTTGCCGCCGTGGCGGTCGTAGAACTCGTGGGTGCGCTCCAGGTAGTCGCGGCGGAAGATCTTCGAGTTCGGCCGGCTGAACAGGCGCTCGCCCGTGGTGCGGCCGATCAGGTAGTTGGTGCTGTCGCCGAGGATGGCGGCGCTCATCAGCAGCAGCGCCAGCAGGACCGGGTCCATGGCGCCGTTGGCGCACACCGCGCCGGCGATGAACAGCAGGGAGTCGCCCGGCAGGAAGGGCGTCACCACCAGGCCCGTCTCGCAGAAGATGACCAGGAAGAGGATGGCGTAGATCCAGGGGCCGTAGTTGGTGACCAGCAGGTTCAGGTACTGGTCCAGGTGCAGGACCAGGTCGATCGGGTTGAATTCCATGGGGCGCCTTGAACGGGAAAACGGAGGCGGCCGGTGGCCGGGCGAGCGGCATTATAGGGGCAAGGGCTGGGCGAGCGGCGAGCTTCCGTCGTGGGTTTTCCGGCATGAAGGCTGCAGATGTTTCCGCAGTTTTCCGATGGAGGCCCGCCCATGGCGCTGCAACTGCTGGAACACCCCGCCCTGRGCCTGGCCCAGGGCCACGGGCCGGACCTGCCCCAGCAGGCCGCCCGTGCCCGGGCGGCCTGGGTGGCCGGGCATCGGGGGCGGCCGCCGTCGCTGATGCTGGTGCTGCTCTGGGCCCGCCAGTGCCCCGATGTGGTGCAGGTGCTGGACCACCACCTGGACGCCCTGTTCGCCGACTACGCCTGCACCCCGGAGGGCTGGAGCGAGGTGCAGGCCGCCCGCCAGGTGCTGGCGGCGCTCAACCTGCGGCTCTACAAGCACGGCCAGGCCGGCGCACGCCTGCCTGAGCTGAGCGCCGGCCTGGTGCTGGCGCAGGACGGCCAGCTGCATTTCCTCCAGGCCGGTGCCGTGGGCCTGGCGCGGGTCCATCGCGGCGTGCTGGAGCAACTGCCCGGCCACGAGGGCGGCCTGGGCGCCCAGCCCGAGCTGGCGGTGGTGCAGCACAGCCTGCCGCTGCGCATGGGCGAGCCGTTGTTGCTGGCACCACAGCCCTTGCTGCAGGTGGCCGACCTGCAGCGCTTCCAGGCCGATTGCGCCGAACTCGCCCCCGGGCGCCTGGGGGAGGTGCTCGAACCGCTGCTGGCGGCCCCCGGTGCGGCGGCCGTGCTGCTGCCCGGTGCCGCCGACCAGTTGCCGGCACCCACCCCGGGCAACAGCTGGCCGGCGGTGCTGGATGCCGCGCCCGGCCTGCAGGTGGACGGCTGGACGCTCCAGGCCGCCTGCGCCTACGGGCCGCCCGGCCGGCTGTTCCGCGCCCGGGACGACATCGGGCGCGAGGCCCTGCTGTGGCTGGCCGAAGGCCCGGCCGACGAAGCCTTCTGGCAGCGCGAGTGGGTGCTGCGGCGCAGCCCGGTGGCCAGCCTGCCCCAGGTGCTGTCGCCCCACCGGCCGCGCCGGCATGCCTTTCTCCTGTTCGAGCCGCCTCCGGCCGGCGTGCGCAGCCTGGCGGACTGGATCGGCAGCCAGGGACCGTTGCCGCCTGCGACCCTGGTCGCCCTGCTGTGCCAGCTGATCGAAGCGGTGCGGGCCTTGCAGCGGCGCGGCATGCAGGGGCTGTGGCTGAACCCCCGGCAGATCCTGGTGGGGGACGACAGCCGGGTGCTGCTGTTGCCGGAGTTCGCCGCGATCCTCCCCGGCGTGCAGCGCCAATCGGTCCCGGCCCAGGCCGTGCCCCTGGCCCCGGAACTGCGCCATGGGCGGGCGGCGGACGGCTCGGCCGACCAGTTCGCCCTGGCCGCGCTGTGCTACTGGATGCTCAGTGGGCAATGGCCCGAAGTGGCGCGCCCCGAGGGCGGGCAGGCCAGCCGCTACGTGCCGTTGGCGAGCTTTCGCGCCGGGCTGCCGGAGGGCTGGGACGGTGTGCTGGCGCGGGCCCTGGCGCCCCAGGCGCGGGCGCGCTTCGAGGCGCTTTCGGAGTTCCAGCTAGCCCTGGAACGGGCCCTGCAGGCCGCGCGCCAGGCCCCCACGCCGCGCGACGGGCGCAAGGTGCGCCTGGCGCTGGCGGGGTTGCTGGTGGTGCCGGTGGTGATCGGGTTGTGGTGGGGGCTGGGCCTGTGAGGAACGGGCTCAGTCGCCGATGGGCAGGATGTAGTTCTTGAACTGGCTGTCCTCGCGGAAGCCGATGGACTCGTAGACCTTCTGCGCCACTTCGTTGCCGACGCTGGTGGACACCCGCAGGCGCACGGCGTTGGTTTCCTTGGCCATCTTCTTGGCGGTCTGCAGCAGGCGGTCGGCCACCAGCTGGCGACGGGCGTCCTCGGCGACATAGATGTCGTTGAGGATCCACACGCGCTTGAGCGACAGCGAGGAGAAGCTCGGGTAGAGCTGGCAGAAGCCCAGCAGCTTGTCCTCGTCATCGGCCAGGGCCAGGTAGATGACCGATTCCTTGCGCTTGAGGCGGGTCTCCAGGAACTTGCGCGAGGAGTCCGGGAAGGGCAGCTCGCCGTAGAACTCGCGGTACTTCACGAACATCGGGCTCAGCAGGTCCAGATGCTCCAGGGTGGCTTGGACGATGCGCATGGGAAGACCTCGGCGTCGGTAGGGATACGGGAACGGAATGCAGGTGCCATGCCAGCACCGTCCCGATGCTGCCTCAAAGTTTGTTCGCCGCGCAATCGCGGCAAAGCGGCCGGCTGCGCCACGTAGGGGGATCGAAACGCACCCGCTGCCGGTCCAACCCCGGGACGAGCCGATGCAAGGAGTTCCCCGTGGCAGAGCGATCCCTGGAACAGGTGGTGGATGAGGTGCTGGCGCGCATCGACGGGCCCATCCGCCTGGGCATTCCCCTCGGGCTGGGCAAGCCGGTGCGCTTCGTCAACGCCCTGTACCAGCGCATCAAGGCCATGCCCGAGCGTTCGCTGACGCTCTACACCGCGCTGTCCCTGGCCCGGCCCCGACCGTCCGGGGAGCTGGAGCGGCGCTTCGCCGAGCCGTTCTTCGAGCGGGTGCTGGGGGATTGCCCCGAGCTGGACTACCTGGCCGACCTCGAACAGGGCACCTTGCCGGCGCACATCCGCATCGAGGAGTTCTACCTGCAGCCCGCCAGCCAGCTGGACAACCCCCGCGCCCAGCAGCACTACGTCAGCCTCAACTACAGCCATGTCGCCCGGGACCTGGCGCGCAAGCGGCTCAACCTGCTGGCCCAGCTGGTGGCCCGCGATCCCGCGCGGCCGGGGACGTTCAGCCTCAGCTGCAACCCGGACATCACCCTCGACCTGCTGCCCGGCCTCGACGCCCGTCGCCAGCGCGGCGAGACCGTGCTCTGCGTGGCCCAGGTGCACGAGGCGCTGCCCTACATGCCAGGGGACGCCGAGGTGCCGGCGGCGACCTTCGACCTGGTGCTGGACGAGACCGAGCGCACCCCGCTGTTCTCCACCCCGAACATGCCCGTCAGCGCCCAGGACCACGCCATCGGCCTGCACGCCAGCACCCTGGTGCGTGACGGCGGCACCCTGCAGGTGGGCATCGGCGCCATGGCCGACGCCCTCACCGCCGCGCTGCTGGCCCGGCACCGGGACAACGCCGCCTACCGGGCAGTGCTCGACGCCCTGGACGTGCCTGGACGCTGGGACGGGCTGATCGACCGCGAGGGCGGCCTGGCGCCGTTCCACCAGGGCCTCTATGCCAACAGTGAAATGGTCCTGCCCGGGCTGCTGGACCTGCTGGAAGCCGGCATCCTCGGGCGCCGCGCCTACCCGGACCTGCGCCTGCAGCGCCTGGCGGACGCCGGCGTGCTGGACGCCGAAGGGCGCGTGGTCGACCCCGAGGCGCTGTTGGCCACCCTGCCGCCGCGCCTGGACGCCGGCACCCTGGGCTGGGCCCGGGGCCACGGCCTGCTCGACAGCCGCCTGACCCTCGACGGCGAGCACCTGCAACTGCCCGACGGCCGCCGGTTGCCGGCGGACATCGAGGCGCCGGCGACCCGCGCCGCCCTGGTGGAGCACCTGGGAAGCGCCCGTGGCGGTGTGTGCATCCACGGCGGCTTCTTCCTCGGGCCCCGCGACTTCTACCGGCGCCTGGCCGCACTGGACGACGCCGGCCGGGCGCGCATCGCCATGACCGGCATCGGCTACGTCAACCGCCTGCTCGGCGACGAAGCCCTCAAGCGCCAGCAGCGGCGTGACGCGCGCTTCATCAACAGCTGCTTCTGCGTGACGCTGCTGGGGGCCAGCGCCGCCGACCAACTGGAGGACGGCCGCGTGCTCAGCGGCGTCGGCGGGCAGTACGACTTCGTCGCCCAGGCCCATGAGCTGGACGGCGCCCGCTCCATCCTGATGCTGCGCAGCTGGCGCGAGTCGGGCGGCGAGGCCCACTCCAACATCCTCTGGGACTACGGCCACACCACCATCCCGCGCCACCTGCGGGACATCGTCGTCACCGAATACGGCATTGCCGACCTGCGCGGGCGCAACGATGCCGAGGTGGTGGAAGCCCTGCTGCGCATCAGCGACGCACGTTTCCAGGACGAGCTGGTGGCCCAGGCCAAGGCGGCCGGCAAGCTGCCGTCGGATTTCGTGCTCGACCCGGCCTGTCGCGGCAACACGCCCTGGCGCCTGCACAGGGTGCAGGCCGATCACCCGCGGCTGTTCGCGGAGTACCCGCTGGGCTGCGACTTCACCCCCGTGGAGCAGGACCTGCTGCGGGCCCTGCGCTGGCTCGGCGCCCGGCTGCGCCTGGAGGACGCCCTCGACCTGGGCATGAGTGCGCTGTTCGAGGTCGCCTCGGCCGAGGCCTGCGCCGAACACCTCCGGCGCATGGGCCTGGAGAGCCCCGAAGGGCTGCGCGAGCAGGCCTTCCAGCGCCTGTTGCTGGCCGGCCTGAAGGCCACCGCGCCCGGCTGAATCGGCGGGAAAGGTTCTGGCAGGACCGTGCGGCAATGCGCCACAAGGCCCGCGTTCCGTGATCCGGGGCTTCGGTGCTAGAGTCGCCGCCCATGAAACCGACCCCTTCCTCCCGCTCGTTGATCGCCTGGATGCTCTACGCCTGCGTCCTGCTCAACGCGCTCGCCTGCAGCGTCCACCACGGGCAGGCGATGGGGCTGGAGCTGAGCGGCCTCGGCGGCGCCTTCTGTTCCGCCCATGGCGAATCGGGGCCGGGCTTCGGCGACCTGCCGGGCGAGCTGTCGCGGCTCGCCGGTGCCGGCTTCAACTGCCCGATGGGCTCGGCCATCACCCTTGGCGTCATCTTCTTCCTCGGCCTGTACTGGCTGCAGCGCCAGCGCGCGGTCCCGCGCCCGGTTCGCGAGCGCCGCTGTACGGCCCCGCCGCGAGAGCGCTGGCCCTCGGCCAACCCCCGCGCCTCCCCCTGAGTTTCCGGCTCGTCCCCTGCGGCCCGCCTGCGCGTGGCCGTCGCGTCCTGCCGCCCGTGCATCCGTCCGGCGCGGCCTGATCCACCTGATCCGGAAAATCACGATGTCCCTTTCTGCCCGTTCCACCGATTGCCGCACCCCCTTCACCCTCGACCGCAGCCAGCTGCGCTGGCGCCAGGCCTTCGTCCTCGCAGCCGGCCTGGCCCTGTGCAGCGGCCTGCAGGCGGCCGAGCACGTCCACGCCAAGCCCGCCGCCAAGGACAGCGACACCCAGGAGCTGCAGCCCACGGTCGTCACCGCCGTGCAGCAGAGCTCGCCGCTGACCGTGGTGGCCGACCCGAAGGACGCCCGCCAGCCCATCCCCGCCAGCGACGGCGCGGACTACCTGAAGACCATTCCCGGCTTCGCCGCCGTGCGCAACGGCGGCACCAACGGCGACCCGGTGCTGCGCGGCATGTTCGGCTCGCGCCTCAACCTGCTCACCAACGGCGGCCAGATGCTCGGCGCCTGCCCGGGCCGCATGGACGCCCCCAGCTCCTACATCTCGCCGGAAACCTTCGACCGTCTCACCGTCATCAAGGGCCCGCAGACCGTGCTCTGGGGCCCCGGCGCCTCCGCCGGCACCGTGCTCTTCGACCGTGAGCCGGAGCGCTTCGGCGAGCTGGGCAGTCGCGTCCACGCCAGCGTGCTGGCCGCCTCCAACGGGCGCTTCGACAAGGTGCTGGACGGCGCCGTGGGCAGCGAGCTGGGCTACCTGCGCTTCACCGGCAACCAGTCCCAGTCCGACGACTACGAGGACGGCAACGGCGACACCGTGCCCTCGCGCTGGCGCAAGTGGAACGGCGACGTGGCCCTGGGCTGGACCCCCGACGAAGACACCCTGGTGGAGCTGACCGCCGGCCGTGGCAACGGCGAGGCCCGCTACGCCGGGCGCGGCATGGACGGCAGCCAGTTCCTGCGGGAAAGCCTCGGCCTGCGCTTTGAGCGCAGCAACCTGGGCGGCGTGCTCGACAAGCTGGAGGCGCAGGTCTACTACAACTACGCCGACCATGTGATGGACAACTTCCGCCTGCGCAGCCCCAACCCCTCCAGCTCCATGCCCATGCCGATGGCCTCCCAGGTGGACCGCCGCACCCTCGGCGGACGTGTCGCCGCCACCTTCAAGTGGAGCGAGGTGGAACTGGTGGCCGGCCTCGACGCCATGCGCAGCGAGCACCGCAAGCGCGCTTCGCGCTATTCGATGATGAGCGGCCAGTTCACCGACGCCGACCAGTTCCCCCGCGTGCGTGATGCGCTGATGCACAACTACGGCGCCTTCGGCGAGCTGACCTGGTACGCCGCCGATCGCAACCGGGTGATCACCGGCGCCCGCCTGGACCACGCCCAGGCCCTCGACGACCGCGCCACCGTGGGCATGATGAACATGGCCAACCCCACCTACGGCAAGACCCGCTCCGACACCCTGCCCAGCGGCTTCATGCGCTACGAGTACGACCTGGCAGATGCCCCGGCCACCCTCTACGCCGGCCTCGGCCACGTGCAGCGCTTCCCCGACTACTGGGAGCTGTACTCCCCCGGCCGTGGCCCGGTCGGCTCGGTCAACGCCTTCGACGGCGTGAAGCCGGAGAAGACCACCCAGCTCGACTTCGGCGTGCAGTACAACGACGGCGACCTGGAAGCCTGGGCCTCCGGCTACATCGGCCAGGTGCGCGACTACATCCTGTTCACCTACACCCCGGGGATGATGGGCGCCACCTCCCGCGCCGATAACATCGACGCGCGCATCATGGGCGGCGAACTGGGCGCGGCCTACCGCCTGGACGACAACTGGAAGGTGGACGGCACCCTGGCCTACGCCTGGGGCAAGAACAGCTCCGACGGCCGCGCGCTGCCGCAGATGCCGCCGCTGGAGGCACGCCTGGGGCTCACCTACGAGCAGGACGCCTGGAGTGCCGGTGCCTTGTGGCGCGTGGTGGCCGCGCAGAACCGCGTGGCGGAGAAGCAGGGCAACGTGGTCGGCCAGGACTTCGACAAGAGCGGCGGCTTCGGCGTGTTCTCCCTCAACGGCGCCTACCGCCTGACCTCCAACCTCAAGGTCAGCGCCGGGGTCGACAACCTCTTCGACAAGGCCTACTCCGAGCACCTCAATCGCGCCGGCGACGCCGGGTTCGGCTTCCCCGCCGACCCCGAGGCGATCAACGAGCCGGGTCGCACCCTGTGGACCAAGGTCGACTTCAGCTTCTGATCACCGGTCGATAGCGGGCCTGGCGGCCCTGTGGAAAGATCGGTCGGCGCCTCCAGGGCACCTCTGAATCGTTGGAGGTGCCCTGGAGGGCGCTGCCAGGAGCTGCCATGACCCGCTTTCTGATCACCCTCGCGACCCTGCTGGTCGCCCTCTACCTGCTGCTCTGCGCCGGGCTCTACCTGTTCCAGCGCCAGCTGCTCTACGTGCCCCAGCCGCGCACCCTCGACGCGCCGGGCAGCACCCTCGAACTCACCCGCCCCGAGGGGTCGCTGCAGGTCACGGTGCAGGCCCACGACGGGCCCCGGGCGCTGCTGTACTTCGGCGGCAATGCCGAGGACGTCTCTCTCAACCTCCCCGAACTGCGCCAGGCCTTCCCCGACCGCGCGCTGTACCTGATGCACTACCCGGGCTACGGCGGCAGCGCCGGCGAACCCTCCGAAGCGCTGATCGTGCGCGACGCCCTGGCCCTGTTCGACCAGGTGCAGGCCACGTACCCGCAAGTGGATGTGGTGGGGCGCAGCCTCGGCTCCGGGGTTGCCGTGCAGGTGGCCAGCGCCCGGCCAGTGAGGCGGCTGGTGCTGGTCACGCCCTACGACAGCATCGAGGCGGTGGCGGCGGAACGCTTCCCTTGGGTGCCGGTGGGCTGGCTGCTGAAGGATCGCTACCGCTCGGTGGACCGGGTCGGAGCCCTGCGGACGCCGAGCCTGCTGTTGGTGGCAGGGCAGGACCGGGTGATTCCCCCGGCCCACGCCGAACGCCTCGCCCGGCACTTCGCCCCCGGTGTAGCGCGGCTGGAGCCGCTGGAGGGTGTGGGGCACAACGACATCAGCCTGCACCCGCGCTACTGGGCGCTACTGCAGGAAGCCCTGCGCTGAGAAGGGGCCGGTGGAGGCGGCTCAGGCGTAGACGCTGATGCCGCCCTTGGCCTGCAGCCAGTCGCGGTAGGTTTCCAGGGACTGGGTCTGCTGGTTGCCGTTCACCCCGACGAAGGACAGGCCGCCGCCCAGGTTCTTGTCCAGCAGCTTCTGCACCTGGGTGAGCAGCTTGGCGGCGTCGTCGCGGTCGAGGCTGGAAACGTCGGGCAACTGCAGCTTGGCGCCGCCGCTGCCGTTGAGCCCGGCCTGGCTGGCCTGGGTGGCGTTGGTGATGACGTTGCCGGTGTCGCCGGCCATGGCATTCATCAGGCCGCCGCGGCCCTGGGCCACCAGGTTGGCGGCGAGCTTGCGCAGGTCGGCAATGGGGTCGGAGGGCGTCTGCGGCTTGTCGGTGGTGCCGGACGTGCCGCTGTTGCCGGCCTTGTTGCCGGCCAGCGAGGCGAGGTAGCCGGCCAGCGGCGAGTTGTTGTTGATGAGGGTCATGGGTGGATTCCCCGAATCTGCGGACACCGGCGTTCAGCATAAAGCGGGCCAGGTGGCTGCAAGCCAGGCGTGGCAAGGGTTGGCGTGTATCCCGTGCCGGTCGAAGCGGCGTCGGCTTGCCGGCTCCGGGCAACGCCTTGCCGGGTTGGCCAGGGGCCAGCAACTGACGCCGGCCCCGGGAGCCCGTATCATCGCCGCCCTGTTTCACTGCCGATGGACCTGCTGGATGCTGTCTGCCGTCAAGCGCTACACCGCGTTGATCTCTGGAACCCTGGTGCGCTGCTTCCCGCGCACCACCGCCTACCTGCGTGCCGAACGCGAGGCCGCCGAAGCCGCCCAGGCCCTGGCCCGTGCCCAGGCGCAGCAGAAGAAGGCGCGCCCGCGCGGGCGCAACAAGAAGGCCAGCGAAGGCAAGGGCCGCCCCACCGCCCGCAAGTCCGCCCCCAAGGAACCTGGCGGGGCCCGCACGGCCGTCGAGGGCCCGAGCGTCTACCGCGCCGCCGCGTTGCCCCGGCGCAAGGGGGCCGAAGAGGCGATGCGCGCGCGGGTGGCCGAAGCCGTCGCGGCGGGTGTGGTGGCGGCGCCGTCCGATGAGCAGTGGGCGATGATCCTCGCCCGTGGGCCGCTGACGCGCATCTTCGCCGGCGCCGGCTCGGGCAAGTCCACCACCCTGTTGCTGCGGGTGGTCTACCTGCTGGCCCACCTGGGCGTCGACCCGGCCAAGCTCACCGTCATCTCCTTCACCAACGCCTCCTGCGCCCAGCTGCGTGAGCAACTGATGCGGGTGCTGGCGTTCTGGCAGGTGCCCTTCGACGCGACCCAGGCGCGCCAGTGCGTGCGCACCTTCCATTCGGCCATGGGGGTGTTGGCCAAGAGCGAAATGGGCGTGAGCGCCTGGTTCGAGCAACTGGACAGCCGCGATGCCGGCGACGAGCCGGACAACCCCCTGGCCGCCGGCCGCCTGAAGCCGGCCCAGCAGCGCCTGCTGCAGGAGGCCTACCACGCCTGCTACGCCGAGGACGTCGGCTTCCGCACGGCGGTCCACGCCCTGCTGGGCCTGGAGCCCGATGCGGTGCTGTCGAAGACCCCGGAAGGCCCCTTGCGCCTGGCCGGCGAGCTGGGGCCGATGGCCCTGCCGGAGGCGTTCCACGTGCAGGCCGGGTTCATCGAGAGCCTGGGGCTGCGGGTGGATGCATTGCAGCCGGACGCCCTGGCCTGCCCCCAGCGGGACCAGCAGTTCATCCGCGCGCTGCAACCCTTCTGGGCGCGCTTCCAGGCGCTGTTGCGCCAGCGCGGGCTGGCCACCTTCAACATGGCGTTCTGCGAACTCACCGAGCGGCTGGAAAAGGGCGGGCTGAAGCTGCCCGCGCTGGTGCCGCTGACCCACCTGCTGATCGACGAATTCCAGGACATCTCCCCGCAGATCGTCCGCTGGCTGCGGGCCGCCCACGAGCGCCTGGCGCAGGCCGGGGAAACCCCGAGCCTGATGGCCATCGGTGACGACTGGCAGTCCATCTACGGCTGGCGCGGCAGCTCGCCGGAGCTGTTCATGGACTTCGACCGCCACTTCGCCAAGGGCCGCGGCAAGAAGAGCGCGGTGCTGCGCCTGGAGACCAACTACCGCTCCATCGACGCCGTGGTGCGCGACGGCGAGGCGGTGCTGGGTGGCGTGGCCTTCAAGCAGGACAAGACCTGCCGCGCTGTGCGCGAGGCCCGGCCGGGCGACCATGGCGTGCGGCTGGTGCAGGGCTTCGAACTGCCCGGCGGCCTGCCGGCGCTGGTGGCCGAGCTGCAGGCCCAGTGCGCCCATGTGGCGGGCCTGGAGCGTGCCGAGCGCACGCCGGTGCTGCTGCTCGGCCGGCGCAACGACACCCTGCGCACGGTGCAGACGGCGCTGGAACCGGGGTTGCCGGTGAAGGCCCTGACCATCCACCGGGCCAAGGGCTTGCAGGCGGAGGTGGCGGTGATCGTCGACGACTGCCAGCCGCCGGAATCCCACCCCCTGCGCAACGCGCTGTACGCCCACAGCGGCTACTTCCGCAACAGCTACGACCAGGCCATGCGCGACGAGAACCTGCGCCTGGCCTACGTCGCCATCACCCGGGGCGTGAGCCGGGTGATCTGGTACTGCCGCCGCCCCCAGGGCGCCACCGCCGTGCTGGCCGCCCGCGCGCCGGATCTCTGAGTGCGTGAGCCTGATGGTGGATCTGCTGGTGGGCTGAAGCCCACCCTAAGGTTCAGGCCGTAGCCTGGGTTTCATCCCTTCCATGAATCGATGCGGTTCGCCGAGCTCACCGCATCCTACGGGCCCGCCGTCCGTAGGATGGGCTGAGCTGTGCGAAGCCCATCGCTGGCCCAGGGATGCGCCGTGGTCCCGGGCTGAAGCCCGGGCTACGTTCAGGAGCGGGGCACGGGGGATGGGAGCTGCGTGGGGTGGTGCCGGCGGCTCCGATGGTGGGCTGAAGCCCACCCTACGGTTCAGGCCGTAGTTTGGGCTTCATCCCCGCCATGGATCGATGCGGTTCGCTGAGCTCACCGCATCCTACGGGCCAGCTCCGTTCGTAGGATGGGCTGAGCTGTGCGAAGCCCATCGTTGGTCCAGGGAGGCGCCGGGCGTTCCCGGAGGCGGCGGGGTCAGAACAGCGCGTCTTCGTCGCGGATCAGTACGCAGTGGTGGCCGTGGTCGTCTTCGAAGGCTTCGTAGAGGAAGTACATCTCCACCAGGCCGTCCGGGCGGGTGAGGGCGACCTGGTCGCCGGGTTCGGGGGTGAAGTGCTGGCGGCTGGAAGCGGGGGCCAGGCATTCGATGCGGGCCTGGACGAACAGGGCCGGGTCGCTGCCGTCGAAGTAGGCCTCGCGGTCGGCTTCGCTCCAGTCGGCGGGGATGACGAAGGGGCCTTCGATCAGCACGCGGGCGTCGCCCAGGTCTTCTTCCTCGGCGTCTTCGTCCTCCTCGTCGGCACGGTAGAGGGTGGCGTCCAGCGCGGCGGCATCGTCGAGCACGGCCTGGCGGGCGGCGAAGCGGGCCTGCGGGTCGAGGGCGGCGGCCTGGCAGCGGGCGAGCCAGGACGGGTCGCTGGCGAGTTCGGGGGATGTGGACACGGCGGGTCTCCGCTGGAAACTGGGAAAGCGCGCAGTTTCCGGGAGGCGGGCGACGCTGGCAATCGCGGCGTGGCGGTCAGCCGTGGCTGGGCTCGCCCGGGCCGATCAGCTCGGCCACCTTGGCCAGCACGGCGTGGATGTCGAAGGGCTTGTCGAACACGGCGGCGAACAGGTCGCCATGCTGGCGGCCGATGTTGCCCTGGGCGCCGCTCATGAGGATGACCGGCAGCTCGGCGTACTGGGGGCGCTCGCGGATGGCGCGGGCGAATTCCAGGCCGTCCATCACCGGCATCATGAAGTCGGTGATCACCAGGGACGGGCGCTCGCGGTCGAGCACGTCCAGGCCTTTGCGGCCGTTGCCGGCCTTGACCACCATGTAGCCCTCGTCCTCCAGTGCGTAGGCGAGGATGTCGGCAATCAGATACTCGTCGTCGACTACCAGGATCGTTGTCATCAGCGGTTGGCCGGTTGTGCGCCCATCAGACGCGTGTCGCGTTGCCGGAGAGTACGGAGGTCACCTGGCGGAAGTTCTTGTCCAGACGCAGTCCGCTCGAGGTGAATTGCAGCTCCAGCAGGGCGGGGTCATACCCGCTGTCCCTCATCTTCAGAATGGCCAGTGAGCGCTTGAGTTCAGCATTCACTTCCACGAACCGCATCAACAGAAGGTTGTCCACGATGCTCGACAGCTCGGGTGCCGGGGCGTTGATGTCGGCGCTGTAGAGGTCGCGCATCTCCCAGGTGGCGACGATGGTCACGCCCATCGCCCGCAGCTGGCCCAGCAGGGCGCCGAAGAATTCCACCAGTCGCGCCTGGCTGCTGGCCACCCGGGCCATGCCGCCGAAGCTGTCGATGAACAGGCGCTTGATGCCCTGGCGCTGCGCCTCGGCGATCAGGTGGCCGCCCAGGGCGTCGAGCAGGCCTTCGGTGGGCGGTTGCCAGGCCAGGTGCAGGACGCCGGCCTTCTCCAGCGCCTCCAGGTCGAAGCCCAGGGCGCGGGCCTTGAGGCGCAGGCGCGCGGGAGATTCGTAGAAGCCGAAATGCAGGGCCGGCTCGTCGGCACTGGCCTGGCCGAGGAAGCCCAGGCCGAGGCAGGTCTTGCCGACGCCGGCGGGCCCCATGGCCAGGGTCACAGAGCCGACGGGCAGGCCGCCTTCGATCAGTGCGTCCAGATCCGGCGTGCCGCTGGCGATGCGCCGGGGCGTGGCGTCCTCGGGCAGGGTCGGGCGGCTGTAGAGGGATTCCAGCCGCGGGTAGACCACCAGGCCGTTCTCGGTGATCTCGCACTCGTGCAGGCCGGACAGGGAGCCGCTGCCACGGGTCTTGCGCAGGTGGATGCGACGCACCGAGCGGTTGCCCACCAGCTCCTCGCCCAGTTCGATGACGCCGTCGACCATGGTGTGCTCGGGGCTGCCGTCGTCGAGGCGGGCGCTGGTGAGGAAGAGCACGGTGCAGCCGGCGAAGGCGGCGTGGCCCTGCAGCTCGGAGATGAATTTCTTGGTGTCCATCGGCGTGTCCGCCTTGGAGCGGGCATTGAGCACGCCGTCGACTATCATCACCGTGGCCTTCTGCCGGCTGATCTCGCGGCGCAGCAGGCGCACCACTTCGTCGAGGCCTTCGTTCTCCAGGGTGTCGAAGGCGCTGACGAACTGGATCTCGTCACCGACCTTGGAGGCGTCGAAGAAGCTCAGGGTGGAGAGGAACTGGAACAGGCGCTCGTGGGTTTCCGCCAGGAGGGTGGCCACCAGCACACGGCCGCCATTGCGCACGTGGTTGAAGCCGATCTGGTTGGCGAGGATGGTCTTGCCCGAGCCGGGACGGCCCTGGACGATGTAGGACGCACCGGCCACCAGGCCTCCCTTCAAAAGGGCGTCCAGTCCCTCGATCCCACTGTGGAGGCGTTCTAGCTGTTCCAAGTTCTGGCCTGCTTCTGTGCTGTTTTTCGCTCGATGGTGAGCCGCTTCGGCTCGCATGCCCCGCGTCCGGGGCGGTGGGATTCTACGCGCCGGGGCGCCTGCCAGCGATAGAGTCGTCCGCATCGTGCAAGTTCCGCCCATTTGCAGCGGCGCCGGGCTGCCAGGCCGGCAGGTAGAGGGCGAGGGTGGCGCCCTGGCCCGGCAGGCTCTCCACGCGCAGGCCGCCGCCTTGCTGGCGGGCGAAGCCCCAGGCCTGGCTGAGGCCCAGGCCGGTGCCTTCGCCGAGGGGCTTGGTGGTGAAGAAGGGCTCGAAGATGCGCGGCAGGAGGGCCTCGGGAATGCCGCTGCCCTCGTCGCTGACGCTGATGCGCACGAAGCTGCCCACGAGGTCGTCCCAGCTGCCATCCAGGTAGCGGTTCTCGGCCCGCAGGACGATGGTGCCCTCGCCCGGGGGCATGGCGTCGCGGGCGTTGAACACCAGGTTGAGCAGGCTCATTTCCAGTTGGCCGAAATCCACCTCCACCGGGTGCAGGGGGGGGCGCACCTGCAGTTCCAGGGTCAGGTGGCGGGGCAGGGCCTGGATGAAGAACATCTGCGCGGTGTGCAGCAGCCCTTCGAGCTGCAGCACCTGCACCTGCTGTTCGCGGCGCCCGGCGAAGGCCTGCAGGTGCTGGGTCAGGTGGCGGCCGCGCAGGCCGGCCTCGTGGATGTGGCCGAGCAGTTCCTTGCGGCGGGTCTCGTCGGTGCTGCGCCCGGCCAGGGCGGAGGCGCTGAGGATGATGGTGAGCAGTTCGTTGAAGTCCTGCGCCAGGCCGCCGCTGAGCTGGCCGAGGGCTTCCAGCTTCTGGGCGTGGAACAGCTGCATGCGCTGTTCGTCCTGCAGCAGGTCGCGGGCGTGGCGCTCGCTGAGGTCGCGGACCTGCAGCGCCAGGCCGAGGGGGGCGCCGTGCGCGGTGGGGATGAGGTCGAGCACCCGCTCGGCCCAGATCGGCGAGCCGTCGTGGCGGCGCATCCAGCCTTCCTCGCGGGCGTGGCCGTCGACCCGGGCGGCCTCGAGCCAGCGAGCCGGCACGCCGGCCTCGCGGTCCTCGTCGGTGAACAGGTCCGCCAGGGGGCGGCCCAGCGCGTCGCCGGGGGGGTGGCCGAGCACCTGCTGGGCGCCACGGTTCCAGCTGCGCAGCACGCCGTCGGGGGTCAGCAGGCAGAGGGCGCAGTCGGTGACGGCGTCCACCAGGCGTGCGTAGTCGGGGTCAGCGTGATCGCCGGCGTTGGGCGATGGGGAAGGCTCCATGGGCACCAGGCTCGTGTAAGGGCGGTGCAGTGTCAGACCGCCGCCACGGGCCGGTGTTCCGGCCCGGGCACCGGGCCGGTGTCAGTCGCCGCCCAGCAGGAAGTTGCCGCGCGGGCCGCCTTCGGGGCCGTCCAGCACCGGCACGTCGGAGTCGTCCTTGAGGTTCACCCCGGAGAGCTGACGGCGGCAGGCCTCGCGCATCAGGTGCAGCAGGCGGTGGGCGGCCAGCCCGTAGGAGAGGCCTTCCAGGCGCACGTTGGAGATGCAGTTGCGGCTGGCGTCGGTGAGGCCGACACGGGGCGCCCAGGTGAAGTACAGGCCGAGGCTGTCCGGCGAGCTGAGGCCGGGCCGTTCGCCGATGAGGATCACCACCATGCGCGCCTTGAGCAGCTCGCCCACTTCGTCGGCCACAGCGACGCGGCCCTGTTCCACCAGGGTGATGGGGGCGAGGTGCCAGTTCTCGCTGGCGGCCTGGTCGAGGAAGCGCCGCAGGAAGGGCAGGGTGTGGCGCTGCACGGCGAGGGCGGAGAGGCCGTCGGCCACCACCACGGCCAGGTCGTAGCCCTCGGGATGATTCGCAGCGTGTTCGCGCAGGCGCTCGGCGGAGGCGGCGTCCAGGCGCCGGCCAAGGTCGGGGCGTTGCAGGTAGGTGTGGCGGTCGGCGGCGGCGCTGTGCAGGCGCAGGCTGGCGTGGCCGAGGCCTTCCAGCTCGGCGGCCAGGGCCGGCGTGTCCAGCGGCAGGTGCACGGCGTCGCGGGCCTGCGCGTGGGCGAACTGGAAGTCCAGCTGGGCCTGGGTGGGCAGGCTGGTGCCGGCGCGCCCGAGGGCGATGCGCGCCGGGGTGAGGGCGCGCAGGGCCTGCCAGGGGTTGGCGGTGGCGGGGCGTTTCGGGTCGGTCATCGGGCCTCTCCTCAGGCGATTTTCCCCAGGGCGTGGCGGAAGGCCGGCGGCAGCTGCTCGCCGAGGCGCACGCGGCCGTCCTGCTGGCTGGCGATGCCCATGCGTTCCAGCCAGGCCTCGAACTCGGGCGCGGGCTTGAGGCCCAGGCTCTGGCGGGCGTAGAGGGCGTCGTGGAAGGAGGTGGTCTGGTAGTTGAGCATCACGTCGTCGGAGCCGGGGATGCCCATGATGAAGTTGATGCCGGCGACCCCGAGCAGGGTCAGCAGCATGTCCATGTCGTCCTGGTCGGCTTCTGCGTGGTTGGTGTAGCAGATGTCGCAGCCCATGGGCACGCCGAGCAGCTTGCCGCAGAAGTGGTCCTCCAGGCCTGCGCGGATGATCTGCTTGCCGTTGTAGAGGTATTCCGGGCCGATGAAGCCGACCACGGTGTTGACCAGGAACGGGTCGAAGTGGCGGGCCACGGCGTAGGCGCGGGTCTCGCAGGTCTGCTGGTCGACGCCGTGGTGGGCGTTGGCCGAGAGGGCGCTGCCCTGGCCGGTCTCGAAGTACATGAGGTTGTTGCCGAGGGTGCCGCGCTTCTGCGACAGCCCGGCTTCGTAGCCCTCGCGGAGGATCTCCAGGCTGATGCCGAAGCTGCTGTTGGCCGCTTCGGTGCCGGCGATGGACTGGAACACCAGGTCCAGCGGCACGCCCTTTTCGATGGCCTGGATGGAGGTGGTGACGTGGGTCAGCACGCAGGCCTGGGTGGGGATCTCGTAGCGCTGGATGATGGCGTCGAGCATCTCCAGCAGGGCGCTGATGGAGGCAATGCTGTCGGTGGCCGGGTTGATGCCGATCATGGCGTCGCCGTTGCCGTAGAGCAGGCCGTCGAGGATGCTCGCGGCGATGCCGGCGGGGTCGTCGGTGGGGTGGTTCGGTTGCAGGCGGGTGGAGAGCCGGCCGCGCAGGCCCATGGTGTTGCGGAAGCGGGTGACCACACGGATCTTCTGCGCCACCAGCACCAGGTCCTGCACGCGCATGATCTTCGACACGGCGGCGGCCATCTCCGGGGTCAGCCCCCGCGCCAGGTTGCGCAGGGCCGCCTCGTCGGCGGACTCGCCCAGCAGCCAGTCGCGGAAGTCGCCCACGGTGAGGTGGCTCACCGGGGCGAAGGCGGCCCGGTCGTGGGTGTCGAGGATCAGCCGGGTGACCTCGTCCTGCTCGTAGGGGATCAGCGCCTCGTCGAGGAAGCGCTTGAGCGGCACCTCGGCCAGGGTCATCTGCGCCGCCACGCGCTCCGCGTCGCTGCTGGCGGCGACGCCCGCCAGGCAGTCGCCGGAGCGGGCAGGGCTGGCCTTGGCCATCACCTCGCGAAGGCTGTCGAAGCGCCAGGTCTGGCCGCCGACACTGTGGGAGTAGCTTGCCATCTCGATCTCCATCCGGACCCCGCCCGGTTGGCTGGGCGGGGCATTGTCGTCACACGCGGCTGAGCAGGGTGTCTTCCGGTGCACTGGCGCGGTGGTGCGCGGTGAACTGGAACCAGACGAAGCCTGCGGCCATGAACCCCAGGAAGATTAGCCCGATGGTGGTGTTGAACCAGGCCATGGCGACCAGGCAGACCACGGCCAGCACCAGGGCGATGGCGGGGACGACCGGGTAGCCGGGGGCGCGGAAGGTGCGCTCCAGGTTCGGTTCGCTGCGGCGCAGCTTGAACAGGCTGAGCATGCTGATGATGTACATGACGATGGCGCCGAACACGCTCATGGTGATCATCGCGGCGGTCAGGGTCATGCCCTGCAGGTTCACCAGGCCGTCGCTGTAGATCGCGGCGATGCCCACCACGCCGCCGGCGATGATGGCGCGGTGCGGGGTCTGGAAGCGCGACAGCTTGGCCAGGCCACGGGGCAGGTAGCCGGCGCGGGCCAGGGCGAAGAACTGGCGGGAGTAGCCGAGGATGATGCCGTGGAAGCTGGCCACCAGGCCGAACAGGCCGATCCACACCAGCATGTGCATCCAGGTGGAGTTGTTGCCGACCACGGCCTTCATGGCCTGGGGCAGCGGGTCGTTGATGTTGGACAGCTCGCGCCAGTCACCCACGCCGCCGGCCATGATCATCACGCCGATGGCGAGGAACACCAGGGTCAGGATGCCGGCGATGTAGGCGCGCGGGATGGTGCGTTTGGGGTCCTTGGCTTCCTCGGCGGCCATGGCGGCGCCCTCGATGGCGAGGAAGAACCAGATGGCGAAGGGGATGGCGGCGAAGATGCCGGAGAAGGCACCGAGGCTGAACTCATTGCTGCCGGCCCAGCCGTTGAGCACGAAGTTGGAGAAGCTGAAGCCCGGCGCGACCACGCCCATGAACACCAGCAGCTCGGCCACGGCCAGCACGGTGACCACCAGCTCGAAGGTGGCGGCGATGCTGACACCGAGGATGTTCAGGGTCATGAACACGAAGTAGGCCCCCACGGCGGCGTGCTTCGGGTCCAGGTCGGGGAACTGCACGTTGAGGTAGGCGCCGATGGCCATGGCGATCGCCGGCGGGGCGAAGACGAATTCGATGAGTGTGGCGATGCCGGCGATCAGCCCGCCTTTCTCGCCGAAGGCCCGGCGGCTGTAGGCGAAGGGGCCGCCCGCGTGGGGGATGGCGGTGGTCAGTTCGGTGAAGCTGAAGATGAAGCAGGTGTACATGGTGGCGACCATCAGCGCCGTCACCAGGAAGCCCAGGGTACCGGCGGTGCCCCAGCCATAGCTCCAGCCGAAGTACTCGCCGGAAATCACCAGGCCCACGGCGATACCCCAGAGGTGCAGGGTGCCGAGCGTGGGTTTGAGTTGTGTCGTGCTCATCGGGACTCCTCAGCCCTCGCGGGCTTTGTTGTTGTTGGAAACCGCCTGTCCTCGGCGACGCTCGGCGCGCAAACACCCGCACAGTCCATTGGGGGATGGGGCGATGGTAGCCACCGACCGGCCCCAGGACTTGACCGTGGGAAGCGCGGTGGCGCCTCTGCGGTCAAGTCGCTGGGGTGTTACCCATCGCCCCATGAAAAGCGTGCTCCGGCCCGGTGCGCGCGGCCTCCAGCCTGCACAGGGAGGGTGCGAAGCCCTGGCCACGGTGCCTCCGGCAAGCCCCCTTCGGCGGCCGTGGACGAGGCATGGCTTTTGCTTGAACGGGTGATCAATTAAAGAACCCGGTACCCCGTGATGAGCCAGCCCCTGCTTTCATCCGCCAGCCTGCAGATGCCCCCCGCGAGCAACGTCGGCGTGCTGTCGGCGGCGGCCAGTGGCCTCGACCAGTTCATCACCCGCCAGGGCGGCGACCTGGACCTGGTGTTCGGCCGGGCCGGGATCGACCCCGAGCAACTGCGCCACCCGACCCTGAGCCTGGCGCTGCCCAACTACTGCGACGTGCTGGAGGAGGCCGCCCGGCAGTCGGGCTGCGACAACTTCGGGCTGCGCTACGGGCAGCAGTTCCAGCCCCGGGACCTGGGCTTGCTGGGGTATGTCGGGCTGTTCTCGGACACCCTGGAGGAGGCGCTGAAGAACTTCGCCGGTGCCTTCCCCTATCACCAGCACAGCACGCTGATCCGTCTGGTGGACTGCGGCGAGTGCTACCGCTTCGACTACCAGGTGCGTCACGGCGCCATCCTCGACCGCCGGCAGGATGCCGAGCTGACCCTGGGCATGGCGCTGAACCTGCTGCGCCACGTGCTGGGCCCGCAGTGGGCGCCGCGTGCGGTGGCCTTCGAGCATGAGCGGCCGGAGGAGTGGCACGAGCATGGCGACGCCTTCGGCGCGCCGGTGCAGTTCGGCCGGCCGTGCAACTTCATGCTGGTGCCCAAGGGGGACGTGCAGGGCAAGCCGATGCCGGAGCGCGACCCGAACCTGCTGTTCCTCTTCCAGGACGTGATCCACCGCCTGGGCGCCGGCGCCAATGCCCCCAGCCTGCTGGAGGAACTGGGCACCCAGGTGCGCCTGGCCCTGTCCGAAGGCGAACCCTGCCTCGAACGCATCGCCGAACGCCTGGAAATGACCCCCGCCGGCCTGCAGCGCCGCCTGCGGGAGCAGGGGCTGTGCTTCAGCCAGGTGGTGGAGCGCACCCGCCGCGAACTGGCGCTGCACTACCTGCGCCGCCGCCAACGCCCCATCTCCGAACTCGCCCCGCTGCTGGGCTACTCCGAGACCAGCGCCTTCTCCCGCGCCTTCCGCCGCTGGTTCGGCGTCAGCCCCCGGCAGTGGCGGGGGGAAGAGCGCTAGATCCTCGCGTACCACGCCGCTCTGTAGCGTGGGCCGGGCGGCGTTCCGCTTCAGCCCACCAGCGGTAACCAGCGTGGGCTGAAGCCCACCCTACGAGGAGCGCGCCAACCCACGGGCAGCCCCCGTGGGAGCGAACTCATTCGCGAGGCTCTTCGCGGTTGAAACCGCTCCCACGGCACGGCTCCGGCGGTGGATCGATGAAACGCGATCCACGCACGGTCGCATCCGTAGGATGCGGTGAGCTCGGCGAACCGCATCGCTCCGTGCCCTGCCCCCGCAATGATGGGCTTCGCACAGCTCTGCCCATCCTACGTTTGTCGCCGCGACCCGGTTCGTGTGGGGGGGTTGGCTGAAACGAAAAAAACGCGGCCGAGGCCGCGTTTTTCGTGGGGCGGGTGGGCTCAGAAGAAGCCCAGGGGGTTGATGTCGTAGCTSACCAGSAGGTTCTTGGTCTGCTGGTAGTGGTCGAGCATCATCTTGTGGGTTTCGCGGCCGACGCCGGAYTTCTTGTAGCCACCGAAGGCGGCGTGGGCCGGGTACAGGTGGTAGCAGTTGGTCCAGACGCGGCCGGCCTTGATGCCRCGGCCCATGCGCCAGGCGCGGTTGATGTCGCGGGTCCAGAGGCCGGCGCCGAGGCCGAACTCRGTGTCGTTGGCGATGGCGAGGGCTTCGGCTTCRTCCTTGAAGGTGGTGACGCCGACCACCGGGCCGAAGATCTCTTCCTGGAAGACRCGCATCTTGTTGTGGCCTTTGAGCAGGGTCGGCTGGATGTAGTAGCCGGTGGCGAGGCTGCCTTCGAGCTTCTCGGCGGCGCCGCCGGTKAGCACTTCGGCGCCTTCCTGCTGGGCGATGTCGAGGTAGCTGAGGATCTTCTCGTACTGCTGCTGGGAGGCCTGGGCGCCGACCATGGTGTCGGTGTCCAGGGGGTCGCCGCGCTTGATGGCTTTCACCTTCTTCATCACTTCGGCCATGAAGGCGGGGTAGATGGATTCCTGCACCAGGGCGCGGGAGGGGCAGGTGCAGACTTCGCCCTGGTTGAAGAAGGCGAGGACCAGGCCTTCGGCGGCCTTTTCGATGAAGGCCGGTTCGGCCTGCATGATGTCTTCGAAGTAGATGTTGGGGCTCTTGCCRCCCAGTTCGACGGTGCTGGGGATGATGTTCTCGGCGGCGCACTTGAGGATGTGYGAGCCGACGGGGGTGGARCCGGTGAAGGCGATCTTGGCGATGCGCTTGCTGGTGGCGAGCGCTTCGCCGGCTTCCTTGCCGAAGCCCTGGACGACGTTGAGTACGCCGGGCGGCAGCAGGTCGCCGATCAGTTCCATGAGCACGGTRATGCCCAGCGGGGTCTGTTCGGCGGGCTTGAGGACGATGCAGTTGCCGGCGGCGAGGGCCGGGGCGAGCTTCCAGGCGGCCATGAGCAGCGGGAAGTTCCAGGGGATGATCTGGCCGACCACGCCGAGGGGTTCGTGGATGTGGTAGGCGACGGTGCCGTCGTTGATTTCGGCGGCGCCGCCTTCCTGGGCGCGGATGCAGCCGGCGAAGTAGCGGAAGTGGTCGGCGGCGAGCGGGATGTCGGCGTTGAGGGTTTCGCGCACGGCCTTGCCGTTGTCCCAGGTTTCGGTGACGGCGAGGACTTCGAGGTTCTGTTCGATGCGGTCGGCGATCTTCAGCAGGA